>JBOGFE010000471.1:0-10672 GCA_050741935.1 Acidimicrobiia bacterium
AGGAGAGGAGCTGAGGATGCGCAAGATCCACTCGCTGGGGTTGGTCGGCGCAGTGGCCCTGGTGCTCGCAGCTGTCGTCGCGCCCGCAGCGAATGGTGCTGTTACCCGGGTCGAGACTGATCAGTTCAGCGGCGTAGCCAGTGCCCAGGCGCTTGACCTCCACCTGTTGGGACGTCAACTCACCTTCGGGCTGGCATCCACTGAGAGCAGCGCCAATGTGGTTGCCAACACACTGAACATGAAGGCCTCGGGCATCGGGACGATGCTCTCTCCCAAGACCTCCATCACGGCGGCTCAGGGTGGAGAGGCTCCTGCCGAGGGCGGCCGGGCCTGCTTCCAGCCCCCGCTCGGTGAGCTGCTCTCCGGAGCCGGCCTGCCGAGCCTGCTGGTCGCCGAGGTGGCCTGCGGGGAGGCCAGCACCAAGGGCGACATCTCCTCCTTCGAGGCGAACGGTGTCGGCGAGGTCGCGAACCTGCGGCTCAACGCCACCCAGATCCTCAAGCCGGCGCTGGACGTCCTGAAGCCGGTACTCGGTGTCGTTGAGTCCACCCCGGTGGGCCAGCTGCTCGAGTCGGCCGATCCTCAGGTCCAGCAGGCTGTGGGGACCGTGAACGGCCTCCTGGGCAGCCTCCTCGGCCAGGGCACCGTGGTGCTCCCGGCTCTGGAGCCCACCCAGACGGTGAAGGACCTGGTTGACCGCCTCGGTGACGCCGACCTCCTGCGGGTCGACATCGGCGACGCGCTGGCCAAGAACACGGCCGACCCGGCCAAGTTCACGGCTGAGTCGATCGCCAGGGCGGGCTCCATCGAGGTTCTCCCGGCATTCCGGGGCCTCGGCCTTCCGCCGCTCCTCAAGATCACCCTGGGCGAATCCGGTGCCTCGGTCGTCTACGACCGGGAGCAGACAACGGGTGTGGGTTCGGCCAAGAACACGCTGGTGCGCATCGAGAGCGAGCTCCTGCCCACCCTGGCCCTGGGCCAGATCGGTGTGGCCGGCCTCAAGCCGCTCGAGACTCTGACCGGCGCCCTGGGCATCAAGGGCGGCGCGGGCTACATCGAGCTCGCTCCGGGCCAGAACGTGACCCTGTTCTGTGACGGTGCCCTCGGCATCGTCGGCGCCCTCTGCACCGAGATCTCCGTCGGCATGCCGAAGGAGACCAAGCTCCCCGACGGCGGCCTCCGGGTCGAGTCGGCCTCGGTATCGATCCACCTCTTCAAGGGCCTCAACAACCTGGTGCCGGGTGTGAACCTCGGCTCCATCCTGGGTGACGCCAACCTCGACGCCATCCTCGCCCCCGTCGCCGGTGTGACCGGTCTGTCGATGGGCGGGAAGTCCGACGTTCCCGGCATCAAGCTGGCTCTGGCCCAGACCGTGGCCCAGGCCGGTGGCACCCGGGTGCTCGGGCAGGTCGAGGAGCGCCAGCGGGCAGCCGCCCCCGAGACGCCGGTAGCGGAGCCTGCTCCCGCCACCGCCCTGCCTCGGACCGGTATGCCCTTTGCTGCCGCCACCATCCCGATGCTTCTCGGCGCCAGCGCCGGGCTGCGGGTGCTGGTGCGCCGCAAGCGCGGCTGATAACTGCTCACCAGGACGTAAAATCCCGTTCCGGGACCGGACCGATCAGGTTCCGGTCCCGGAACTTTTTTCCGGCCCGGTAGCGGGAGCCCCCATGAGCGACACTGACATCCAGCCTCGCCGGACCCACGGCGTGCGCGAAGGCGCCGGCTTCCTGCTCAACTCCCTCCGGTCCCGACCCTTCGCCCGCCTGACCCTCACCGGGCTCTCGGTGCTGCTGGCCGTCATCGGCGTGGGGATGCTCGCCTATCCCTTCGCCACCAACCTCTACCAGGGCCGCCTGCAGACCCAGCTGGCCATCGAGTTCGAGCGCCCGGCGATCAGGCAGGCCTACAGCGAGGGCGACCTGGCCATCGGCGACCCGATGACCCGCCTCCGGATCCCCGCCATCGGCGTCAGCACGGTGGTGGTCGAGGGGACCACCGCCTCCGCCCTGCGGGCCGGGGCCGGCCATTATGTCAACACCCCCCTCCCCGGCGAGGCGGGCAACGTGGGCATCGCCGGGCACCGCACCACCTACGGCAAGCCCTTCGCCGATCTCGACCGGCTCAAGCCGGGCGACGACGTGGTGCTCGAGACGCCGCTGGGCGCCCACGTCTACAAGGTCTCCCGCGACCCGTTCGTGGTCGAGGCCACCGACTGGACCGTGATCTCCCAGACCCCCGCTCCGAGCCTGACGCTCACCGCCTGCCATCCCAAGGGCTCGGCCCGGCAGCGCATCGTGGTGCGGGCGGAAATGGTCCCCGCCTAGGCCCCAGGGCGCTCCGGCGGCGCGTGATCGCCAGCCTCACCAGCGTCATCGAAGGTCGCCTGCGTCGTTCACAAACCGGACGACGGAGCAGTTTTCCGTCGAAATGCACCGGGAATGGTCAAACAGGGATAAAACTGTTGATCGAGTGACTCCTGAGTCACACTTCCCCACGTGATCGGAGTTGTGACATGCGCAGGACCCTGGCGTGTGCGGGACTCGCCCTCCTCCTGACCCCAGTGCTGGCCCCGGGCCCCGCCGGCGCCCACCCCGAGCACGGTGGCTTCGTCGGCTGGCACTCCCCCGGTGAGGGAGCGCGCCTGTCGGGGCGCAACTACCACATCCGGGCCACGGTCAGCTTCGGCGACGACGGCGTCAAGAGCTGGTCCTTGGACGTCAACGCCCCTCCGGGTGCCACCTACCCCGGTTTCGGGACCCTCTGTGAGCAGACCATGGGCGGTGCGCCGCTCTCGGCCGAGATCGACTGCCCCTGGGACACGACCGCCTATCCCGACGGGGCTCTGTCCCACAACCGCCCCTTCGTGATCAAGGTCACGGCCACCAATGCGGAGCGGAGCCTGTTCTCGCCGCCCTCCCAGGCCCACAGCGCCGAGCGGAAGGTGGCCCTGGTCAACGACGTGGTCGCTCCCTCCGGGGTGGCGCTGTCGTCCTCCGACGCCGGCCGGCAGGCCACCGTCCGCTGGGCGGCCAACCGTGAACCCGACATCACCAGCTACGTCATCCAGGAGCGCTTCGGCTCCGAGGGCTGGCGCACCGTCGGGGAGGCGGGCAGCGATCTGCGCAGCTTCAGCCGCCGGCTGTCGGCACCGGGCACCTACCGCTACCAGGTGGCGGCCCGGCGCTCGACCGGCAACGGCAGCGAGACCGTCCAGTCGGCCTTCGCCGGGCCGGCCGGCGAACCCCGCCAGATCGTCGTCGAAGCGCCCAAGCCGCCGCCCACGACGACCACCACGGCGCCGCCCAGGAAGCCCGACAAGCCGGCCCCGCCCCCCGACTCCGGTTCAGGCGGCGACGGCAACCCGCGCCCGCCGGCCGCCGACACCCCGCCCACCCCGGTCGAGGCCGGGGGGACGACCGGTGAGAACCCCGCCCCGCCGGGGGAGGCCCCGCCCGCCGGTGAGGCTCCCGCCCCTCCCGCCGACGCCCCGCCCGGCGCCGCCCCCGGCGCCCCCGTCCTGGTCACCCCGATCGATCCGGGGAGCCCGGGCAGCGTCGGTTTCGGCCAGACCTCGGCCGGCAACCTGATCCAGAAGGGCGGGGTCCCCAAGACGCCGGCCACCGCCCCCGAAGTCGACGGGCCCTACTCCGGGACGCTGCCCTACCCCAAGGCCGAACCGCCGGCCGTGACCGACGAAGACGACATCGGCAAGGTGCTGGTCGGCTTGCCGGCGGTTATCGCCAGCGACAACCGCCGGGACCTGATCATCCCCCTGGCCACCGGCCTGCTCATCTTCGTGTTCGCCATGCACGCGCTGTATCTGAGCCGCCGGGCCGGCCAGGCGCCCCCCGAGCTCGACTACTGAGCGCACCCCCCCATCAGTCGGAGAGGACGGCCCGCAGCAGCTTGCGGGCCGCCTCTTTGTCCAGCCACTCGTTCCAGTTGCCGCACTTGGGGGACTGGACGCAGCTCGGACAGCCCTGCTCGCAGCCGCAGCCCTCGATGACCTCGGCGGCGGCGACCAGGTGCACGTCGGCGGCGCCGAAGCCCAGATCGGCGATGCCGGCACCCCCCGGGTAGCCGTCGTAGATGAAGATCGTGGGCTCGCCGGTGGCCGGATGCATGGCCATGGACACGCCGCCCACGTCCCAGCGGTCGCAGATGGCGAACAGGGGCAGCATGCCGATGAGGGCGTGCTCGGCCGCGTGGGCGGCGGAGAGGATCTGCACCGGGTCGAGGCCGGCGCCGGCGGTCACGGGCACCGGGACCGTGTACCACAGGGCCCGGGTGGGGAGGGTCCGGGGCGGCAGCTCGAGGTCGACGCGGTCGATGACCTCGCCGTCGGACAGGCGCCGGCGCTGGTAGCCGGACGTCGTGGTGGTGACGACCACCGTCCCCAGATGGAGGGTGGCGTGGCCCACGGGCCGCGACGCTTCGGTGGTGGTGATGTCGATGTCGGTGTCGTGGCGGGGCTGGGTCCACTCGTCGGCTTCCGTGGCCGACAGGAGAGCGTGGTGCTCGTCGAGGTCGAGGTGCCCGACGCGCCACTGCCGGCCCTGGTGGAGGTAGATGGCGCCCGGATGGGCGACATGGAAGACGCGCGCCCCCTCCACCGTGCCCACCAGCCGGCCGGTGTCGCCGTCGAGGAGGCGGAACTCCACCGATGATCCGGTGCGCAGCCCGACGGCCGGCGCCGGCGCGTCGGCCCGGGCCCAGTACATCCGCCCGCCCCTGGGCTTGAGGGCGTCGGCCAGGACCAGATCCCGCACGGCGTCGTCGAGGTCGTCGCCCAGGATGGCCCCGTCGGCGGTGGACAGGGGGATCTCGTAGGCGGCGCAGCCGGTCTGGGGGCGGGACACGAACGGGTTCTGGGGGTTGATGACCGCCGGCTCCGGGCGGCGGGTGAAGATCTCCCCCGGGTGGTCGAGGTACCAGCGGTCGAGCTGGTCGTCCCCCGCCACCAGCACGGCGGCGGCGGGCTGGAGGGCCCGGCCCGCTCTCCCCGCCTGCTGCCAGAACGAGGCCAGGGTGCCGGGGAAGCCGTTGAGGACGACGGCGTCGAGGCCGGCCACGTCGATGCCCAGCTCGAGGGCGTTGGTGGCCGACACCCCGAGGAGCTCACCCCGGGCCAGGGCCGACTCCAGCGCCCGGCGCTCCTCGGGCAGGTACCCGCCCCGGTAGGCGGCCACCGCGCCGGCCAGCTCGGAGGAACGGGCGGAGAGGCGCCGGCGGGCATGCTGGGCCACCAGCTCGGCGCCCTTGCGGGAGGAGGAGAAGGCGATGGTGCGCAGCCCCGACCCCACCAGGCGGGCCAGGATGGCACCCGTCTCGGCGTTGGCCGGCGGCCGGGTGCCGGCCTGGGCGTCGAGGAGCGGGCGGTCCCACAGGGCCACCAGGCGTGGGCCCCGGGGTGAGCCGTCGTCGTCGACCGTCGCCACACCCAGCCCGCAGAGGCCCTCGGCCAGCTCCGCCGGGTTGCCGATGGTGGCGGAGGAGAAGCAGAAGGCCGGCTCGGAGCCGTAGCGGGCGCAGACCCGGCGCAGGCGGCGCAGGAGGTGGGCCACGTGGCTGCCGAAGATGCCCCGCAGGGTGTGCAGCTCGTCGACCACCACGTAGCGCAGGCGCATGAAGAAGGTCGCCCAGCGGTCGTGGTAGGGCAGCATCCCGATGTGGAGCATCTCGGGGTTGGTCAGGACCACGTTGGCGTTGCGGCGCGCCGCCGCCCGCTCCTCGGGGGGTGTGTCGCCGTCGTAGGTCACGGCCCGCAGGCCCGGCACCAGCCAGGAGCGCAGGGCGCGCAGCTGGTCGTGGGCCAGGGCCTTGGTGGGAAACACCAGCAGGGCGGTGTCCTGGGTGCCTTCCAGCACCGAGGTGATGATGGGGATCTGGTAGCAGGCCGACTTGCCCGACGCCGTCCCGGTGGCCACCACCAGGCTCCGGCCGGCCCGGAGGTGGTCGACGGCGGTGGCCTGGTGGGTCCACAGCTCCCCGATGCCCCGGGCGGCGAGGCGCTCGGCCACCTCGGGGTGGAGGCCGCCCTCGGGCTCGGCGCCCCGGGCGGGCCGGGCGGGCAGGTGCTCCAGGTGGATCAGGCGCGACCCGACATCGGGGTCGGCGGCGAGATCGAGGAGCACGTCACGGGCGTCCATCCGTCCGGAACATACCGGCGGGGTGGGACACCTCCGGCGACGGGCCGGTACCCTGGGAACCGCGAGACGTGGGGTAGGAAGGAAGCACCGTGGCGCTGAGGAAGATGGTCGAGCGTCTGACCAAGCCGGTAGAGGAGCTGGACCGGGAGAAGCTCGTCGAGTTCTGCGACGGCCTCGACGTCACCCATTGCGACGAGATCAAGGCCCGGTCCTACTCCCGGGTGGCGGGGGAGGTGTCCTCGGTGCGGGTCGTCCCCCGGGCCGGGTCGCCCACCCTGGAGGTGACCGTCACCGACGGTCGGGCCTCGGTCGTGGGCGTGTTCTTCGGACGGCGCAAGTTGGCGGGGCTCACACCCGGCCGGCGCCTGATGCTCGAGGGGGTCGTGGCGCCCATCGGCAAGCGGGCGTACATCTACAACCCCGTCTACGAGTTCCTGAGCTAGCGGCTACTTGCCGGTCAGGAGGCGGCGGACGTCGTCCTCCGAGTCCGGCGTCACCAGGGCCAGGACCTCGTCGCCCTGCTGGAAGCCGGTGTCGCCCCGGGGGACGATGACGTGTCCCTCGCGGACCACGGCCACGATGGTGGCGTCCCGGGGGATGTTCAGCTCGGCGATCGTCTTCCCCAGCACCGGGGCGTCCCCGGCCAGGGTGGCCTCCACCAGCCCGGCGTGGCCCCGCTCGAGCGAGAAGAGCTTGACCAGGCTCCCAACCGAGACCGCCTCCTCGGTGAGGGCGAGGATGAGGTGGGGGGTCGACACCGAGACGTCCACGCCCCAGGTCTCGTTGAACAGCCACTCGTTCTTGGGATGGTTCACCCGGGCGATGACCCGGGGCACGGCGAACTCCTGCTTGGCCAGCAGCGAGATCACCAGGTTGTCCTCGTCGTCACCGGTGGCCGCCACCACCACCTCGACCTTGTCCAGCTCCGCCTCCCGCAGCGAGGAGACCTCGCAGGCATCGGCGGTGCGCCACTCCAGGCTGCCGCCCCCCTCCCGTGACCCGGACATGTTCGGCTGGCTGCGGGCCACCACCGCCGGGTTCTGCTCGATCAGGAGCACGCTGTGGCCGGTGTCGGCCAGGTCGTTGGCGATGAACTGACCGACGTTGCCGGCGCCGGCGATGGCGACTCTCATCGGTCAGTGGTCCTTCTGCTCGAGACGCTCCCGCAGGGCGTCGAGGGCGTCGGTGGCGGCCATGAAGGTGATCACGTCGCCCTCCTGGCCGATCACGTCGCCGGTGGCGATGCGGGCGGCCCCGAGCCGGGTCACGGCCGTCAACCAGAACCGGCCCGGCTCGTTGAGACCCTTGAACTTCTTGCCCGCCCAGGCGGCGGGAAGCTCGCGCTCGACCACGCACACCTTGCCCGAGGGGTCGACCCAGTCGTTGCGCTCCTCGTCGGGCAGGAGGCGGCGGAGCACCTGGTCCGTGGCCCAGCTCACGGTGGCCACCGTCGGGATGCCCAGGCGCTGGTAGATCACCGCCCGGCGGGGGTCGTAGATCCGGGCCACCACCCGCTCGATCCCGAAGTTCTCCCGGGCGATGCGGGCCGTGAGGATGTTCGAGTTGTCGCCGTTGGTGACCGCGGCCAGCGCCCCCGCCTCTTCGATGCCGGCCTCGATCAGGTGGTCCCGGTCGAAACCGAAGCCGACCAGGGTCCGGCCGCCGAAGCCGGGGGGGAGGCGCCGGAAGGCGCTCCTGTTCTTGTCCAGGACGGCGACGGTGTGGCCGTCCTTCTCCAGCGTGCCGGCCAGCTCGCTGCCCACCCGCCCGCATCCGACCACGACGACGTGCACGGAGCCTCCATCGATCCAAAGAGTCAAGATGCTAACGCGCCCCTTCGAGATGGCATGCTGGCGCGCTCATGTACTCGGTGCTCAAGCGGATCTTCGTGGGCCGGCCCCTGCCGAGCGCCGACCAGGAGCATCAGCGACTGATCAAGACCGTCGCCCTGGCCGTCTTCTCCTCCGACGCCATCTCGTCGACGGCCTACGCCACCGAGGAGATCCTCCACGTTCTCGTCCTGTACGCCGCCATGGGGGCCCTCGGCTACCTGACCCCCATCTCCATGGTGGTCATCGTGCTGCTCACCATCGTCGGCATCAGCTACCGCCAGACGATCTTCGCCTATCCCGGGGGCGGCGGGTCCTACGTCGTCTCCCGGGAGAACCTCGGGACGTGGCCCTCGCTGGTGGCGGCCGCCTCGCTGCTCACCGACTACGTGCTCACGGTGGCCGTGTCCATCTCGGCCGGCGTGGCCGCCATCGTGTCCGCCGCCTCCGGCCTGGTCGAGCACCGGGTCGGTCTGGGTCTGGTGCTGATCGGGCTGATCACCGTGGCCAACCTGCGGGGCATCAAGGAGTCGGGCCAGGTCTTCGCCATCCCCACCTACGTCTACATCGTCGCCCTCGGCGGGCTGATCGTCTGGGGCCTGTTCGATTTCTATTTCGGGGACCTCCGGGCGCTGCCGGTCAACGAGGAAGCGCTCGACAAGTTCACCGGCGGCGCCGCCCTCTCCGGGGTCACGCTCTTCGCCCTCATGCGGGCCTTCTCGTCGGGCGCGGTGGCGCTCACCGGGGTGGAGGCCATCAGCAACGCCGTGCCCGCCTTCCGCCGCCCCGAGTCGAAGAACGCCGCCACCACCCTGATGCTCATGGTCGGGATCCTGGGGGTGTACTTCGTCGGCATCTCCGTCCTGGCCCAGAACCTGCGGCCCACCCTCAGCGAGGAGGAGACGATCCTGTCCATCCTGGGCCGGGCCGTCTTCGGCGACGGCACCATCCTCTACATCACCCTGCAGGCGGCGACGGCGACCATCCTCGTCCTGGCCGCCAACACGGCCTACAACGCCTTCCCGGCCGTGTGCTCGATCATCGCCAAGGACGGCTTCCTGCCCCGCCAGCTGTTCAACCGGGGTGACCGCCTGGTGTTCTCGAACGGCATCCTGGCCCTGTCGGTGGCGGCCGGCGTCCTGCTCGCCGCCTTCGGGGGCGTGACCACCGCCCTCATCCCTCTCTACGCCGTCGGGGTGTTCACCAGCTTCACGCTCTCCCAGCTCGGCATGGTCCAGCATCATCGCAAGGGGCGGCACCCCGGGTGGCAGCGGGGGGCGGCCATCAACGCCGTGGGCGCCGTGGCCACCGGCGTCGTCCTACTGGTGGTGGTCGTGTCCAAGTTCACCATCGGGGCGTGGGTCCCGGTGGTGGTGATCCCGTTCATCATCGCCCTGTTCCGGGGCGTGAAGCGTCACTACACCCAGGTCAGCCAGGCCCTCGCCATCCCCCCCGGCTGGCGGCCGCCGCGCCTGAACCACACTGTCGTCGTGCTCGTCGGTGGGGTGCACCGGGGAGTGCTCGAGGCCCTGGCCTACGCCCGGTCGCTGGCCCCCAACCACCTGGTGGCCGTCACCGTCGTCTCCGACGAGGAGGAGCAGGCCCGGATCGAGGCCCAGTGGGGCGAGCACCACCTCGAGGTGCCCCTCGACATCGTCTATTCCCCGTACCGGGAGCTGTCCCGGCCTCTCCTGCGCTTCATCGACGAGATCGACTCCCGCTGGGACAACGACGTCGTCACCGTGCTCATCCCGGAGTTCGTCGTGCGCCGGTGGTGGGAACAGCTCCTCCACAACCAGACGGCCCTGTTCCTGAAGGGTCGGCTGCTGTTCCGGGAGGGCGTGGTGGTGACGTCCCTGCCCTACCACCTCAAGACCGGCCAGGACGCCGCCGCCCCATCGGTCGAAGTGCTGTCGCGCAAGGACCGCTAGAGGCCGCCATGTGGTCGGCGTGGAAGCGACTACTGGTCGGCCGGCCCCTCCCGAGCGCCGACGAGGAGCATCGCCGGCTGATCAAGCTGATCGGCCTGGCCGTCTTCTCCTCCGACGCCATCTCGTCGACGGCCTACGCCACCGAGGAGATCCTCCACGTGCTCGTGAAGCGGGCGGGCATGGGCGCCCTCGACTACCTGATCCCCATCTCCATCGTGGTGGTGGTGCTGCTGGCCATCGTGGCCCTCAGCTACCGCCAGACGATCTTCGCCTACCCGGGCGGGGGCGGGTCCTACGTCGTGTCCCGGGAGAACCTGGGGACCTCACCGTCGCTGGTGGCGGCCGGCTCCATGCTCACCGACTACATGCTCACCGTGGCCGTGTCCGTCTCCGCCGGGGTGGCCGCCATCGTCTCCGCCGTCCCGGCGTTGCGGGAGCACCGGGTCGGGCTCGGCCTGGCCCTCATCGGGCTCATCACCCTGGCCAACCTGCGGGGCCTGAAGGAGGCCGGCACCGCCTTCGCCGCCCCCACCTACCTCTACATCCTCTCCCTCGGGGCGCTGATCGTCTGGGGGCTCTACCGGTCGTTCTCGGGAAGCCTCGATCCCCTCCCGGTGAACGAGGAGAACCTGGCCGAGTTCACCCCAGCCTCCGGGGTCCTGGCCGGCGTCACGATCTTCGCCCTCATGCGGGCCTTCTCCTCGGGCGCGGTGGCCCTCACCGGGGTGGAGGCGATCAGCATCGCCGTGCCCGCCTTTCGCCG
>JBOGFE010000472.1:0-4395 GCA_050741935.1 Acidimicrobiia bacterium
TGCGGGCGATCTTGTCGATCTCGTCGATGTAGATGATCCCCGTCTCGGCCTTCTTGACGTCGTAGTCGGCCGCCTGGATCAGCTTCAGGAGGATGTTCTCGACGTCCTCGCCCACGTAACCCGCCTCGGTGAGGGCGGTGGCGTCGGCGATGGCGAAGGGGACGTTGAGCAGCCGGGCCATGGTCTGGGCCAGGAGCGTCTTGCCGCATCCGGTGGGCCCGATGAGGAGGATGTTCGACTTCTGCAGCTCGATCTCAGGGTCGCCATAGGCGCCGGCCTCGACCCGCTTGTAGTGGTTGTAGACGGCGACAGCCAGGATCTTCTTGGCCTGGTCCTGCCCGATCACGTAGTCGTTGAGGAACTCGAAGATCTCTTTGGGCTTGGGGAGCTCGTCCCACTTCACCTCGGAGGTCTGCGAGAGCTCCTCCTCGATGATCTCGTTACACAGATCGATGCACTCGTCGCAGATGTAGACGCCCGGCCCGGCGATCAGTTTCTTCACCTGCTTTTGGCTCTTGCCGCAGAAAGAGCACTTCAGCAGGTCCCCTCCATCGCCGAACTTGGCCACCGGTCCGTCCCTCCCCGACCTCTCCGTTGTCCCTGCTCTCCGGGCCCTAACTCACACCCGCCGCAGTGGCTACCGCGGCCAGCTCCCTATTGGTGAGCACGTCGTCGATGACGCCGTACTCCTTCGCCTCCGCCGCGCTCATGATGAAGTCGCGGTCGGAGTCCTTGCGCACCCGCTCGACCGTCTGGCCGGTGTGGTGAGCCAGGATCTCCTCCAACAAGTTTCGCATGCGGATGATCTCCTTCGCCTGGATCTCGATGTCCACCGCCTGGCCGGCCGCCCCGCCGTGGGGCTGGTGGATGAGGATCCGGGCGTGGGGCAGGGCGTAGCGCTTGCCGTCGGTGCCCGCGGCGAGCAGCACAGCGGCGGCCGATGCGGCCTGACCGAAGCAGATGGTGCGGATGTCGCACTTGATGTACTGCATCGTGTCGTAGATGGCGAAGAGCCCGGTGATCTCCCCACCCGGGGAGTTGATGTAGATGCTGATGTCCTGGTCCGGGTTCTCGCTCTCGAGGAACAGCATCTGGGCGGAGACCACGTTGGCGACGAAGTCGTCGATGGGCGTGCCCAGGAAGATGATCCGGTCCTTCAGCAGCCGGGAGAAGAGGTCCCATCCCTTTTCCCCTCGCGGGGTGCTCTCGTAGACGTTGGGAATGACCACGTTGCGGATGGGTTCGATCACGCTTCGGTACTCCTCTCGGACAAGTCGAGCGGCTTGCCCTCCTCGTCGAACACCACGGCGTGGTCGACGAGGAACTGCAGCGCCTTCCCTCTAGACAACTCAGAGCGTACCGCCTCCAGACCCCGACCGCGTTCGATCTCCTTGCGCAACTGGGCCGGTTTCACCTTCGAACCCTCGGCCAGCCGGACGATCTCGGAGTCGACCTCTTCGTCGCTCGCGACGAGCTCCTCCTGGGCCACGATCGCCCGCAGCGCCAGATCGGCCTTCACCGCCGCGACGGCCTGGTTCCGCACCGTGCCCACCAGCTGATCCTCGGTCTGGCCGGTGGCGGCCAGGTACTGCGCGACGTTGGCTCCCTGCTCGGAGAGACGGTGGATGATGGAGTGGAGCCGGCGCTCCATCTCCTCGTTGATGAGCGCCTCGGGGATCTCGATGCCGACGAGGCCGGCGGCGGCGTCGAGGAGATGCTCCCGCACCGCCACCTGGCCCTGGATGCGGCGCACGGCGTCCATCCGGGTGCGGATGTCGGTGCGCAGGTCCTCGAGGGTGTCGAACTCGCTCGCCTCCTTGACCCACTCGTCGGTGAGCTCGGGCAGCACCTTGCGCTTCGTCTCCTTGACCAGAACCTGGAAGGAGACCTCCTGGCCGGCGCGGTCCCCCCAGCGATCGCCCAGCGTGTCGTTGAACCGCACGATGTCCCCCGGGCGGCGGTCCTCCAGCTCGGTGTCCAGCTTGGGAGAGACGAGATCGGAGCCGATCTCGTAGAGGAAGTCGCTGGCCGTCAGCCCCGGCACCTCCTCGTCGTGGATGTACCCCTTGATGTTGAGCTGGGCGAAGTCCCCGCTCCTCAGGGGGGCGGCGGAGTCCTCCAGGTCGGCGAAGCGCTCCCGCAGGCTGTCGACCTGGGCGTTGACGTCGGCCTCGGTCAGGGGCGGGACGGGGACCGTGATCTGCAGCCCGTCGTAGCCCGTGATGGTGGGCTGGGGCCGGACCTCGACGACGGCGTCGAAGGCGACGTCGCCCGACTCCTGGCCGGCGGTGATGTCGATCTCGGGCGGGGCGATGGTGTCGAGGGCCTCGGCCGACACGGCCCGGGCGTAGTAGTCGGGCAGCGCGTCCCGGAGCGCCTGCTCCCGGGCCAGCTCCGTCCCGAGGTGGTTCTCCAGGATGCGCCGGGGCGCCTTGCCGGGGCGGAACCCGGGGATGCGCACCTCCCGGGCCAGCTTGCGGAAAGCGGCGTCGATGGCCGCTTCGAACTCGCTGGCGGGAACGGCCACTCGCAGGCGGACCTTGTTGCCCTCCAGCGCTTCGGTCGAGGTCTCCATGGGAGGGGGGAGTGTACCAGCGGCCCTTGTGTTCTCTGGATGTGCGGAGGGGCCGAAAACGCCGGCGTCCCCGGGGGGAGGCAGTACCCCGGGGACGCCGAGCGAGGCGGTGGATCAGGTGTCAGACGGATCCGGTCAGGTGGCCTGAGGGGTCTCCCCCCGCCGGCGCCGGCCGAGGAGATGGAGCACCAGGCCGACCTGGGCCAGGACGAGCCCGAGTCGGGCCTCGGCCCCGAGGGGCCCGCCCGTCCGGGGGAGCTCGACGGCGCCCAACACGACCGTGATGGTGGCGTCGTCGTGGGCCGACACCGTCTGACCGAGCACGTCGGTGCCGGTGGCGGTACCGATGTTGATGGGCGGCGTCGAGGTGTCGACGTCGACCGTCTTGGCCATGGTCACCGACTCGCCGGGAGCGAGGGAACCCACCGTGCCGATGGCGCCGATGATGTCGTCCATGACCAGGATGTCGTTGAGGGTCGTGTCACCGGTGTTGGTGACCACGTAGGTGTAGGTCACCGAGCCGGAGCCGCTGACGAACACCGGGTCCGCCGTCTTGACGATGGAGATGGCCGGGTGGATGAGGTCGACGACCCAGCCGGCCGTGTCGGTGGTCGTTCGGCCGTCGGCGTCGGTGCCCGTCACCGTGGCCGTGTTGGGCAGGGGGTCGGGGTCGGTGGCCTGGACGACCCGGGTGCAGCGGTAGGCCCACACCTCCCGCTGGAGGCCGGCGTCGGCGCTCTGGTCGATCTCGAGGATGGCGTCGCCATCGCCCTGGCTAACCAGGACGAGGGTGCCGGCGTCACAGATCGGGTCGATCAGGCTGACGTCGAACAGGTCCACGTAGCCGTCGTTGGTGACCGTGAAGCTGTAGGTCACCGTGTCGCCCACGTGGGCCAGGGCCGGGCCCGTCTTGGTCAGCTCGATGTCGAGCGGGCAGCGGACGTCGACGTCGACCGTGGCGCTGGTGTCGCCCTCGCCGTTGGCCGGGGTGGCCGAGGCGGAGTTCGGGTAGAGGCCGCAGTCGCCGATCCCGCCGTTGCCCGTCGGGACGGTGGTGGGGGCCACGAGGTGGATGCTGACCTGCGGCGCCGCCTGGGTGGAGGGGAGGTCACCGAGCTGGCAGGTGAGGACACCGCCGGCGATGGCGCAGGTGGCCCCCTCGGGCAGGTCGGAGCCGGCCTCGTCCACCGACCAGGCCAGGTCGCCGGGGAGGTCGTCGCTGACCACCACGGCCTTGGCCTCGCCCGGTCCGGTGTTGGTCACCTCGAGGGTGAAGCCCACCTGGTCTCCCGCCTCGACGAGGTCGTCATCGGCGGACTTGACGATGTTGACGCCGGGGCAGAGCAGCGTGAGCGAGGCGCCGTCGCTGTCGCCCTCGTCGTTGGCGGCACTCACCGAGGCCGTGTTCTCGTACGGGCCGCACTCGGTACCGCGCGTGTCCCCGGACACCAGGTGGATCACCGCCGCCGGCTCCTCGTCCGAGCTGCCCGGGGCCAGGTCACCGAGGTCACACGACAGGGTGTTGGTGGCGTCGTTCACCGCGCACGCGGCGCCCTCGGGCAGGTCCGAGCCGGCGGCGTCGAAGTCCCAGTCGAAGCCATCGGGCAGCGGGTCCCTGACCGCGGCGTCGACGGCGACTCCCTCACCGGCGTTCCACACGGTGATGGAGAAGCCGATGGGATCGCCCCGGGAGACCGAGGTGGCATCGGCGTCCTTCTCCAGGTTGAGGTCCGGGCACAGGACCGTGGTGGTGGCGGTGGCGTCCGGGGCACCGCCGTTGCCCGCCGTCACCGAGGCGACGTTCGGGTAGGCCTTGCAGC
>JBOGFE010000473.1:0-7772 GCA_050741935.1 Acidimicrobiia bacterium
GCAGGGCGCACCCGGTCAGGAGCAGCCCCCCACCGGCGCCCCGGAACTGCTCGGCGGCCAGCCGGCGGACGGGCAGGAGCGCCAACCGGGCCAGGTGCAGCGCCCGGGCGGGGCCGAGGTGGGCGGCCAGGCGGGTGGCGGGGCGCACCGGTGGGAATGGCGCCAGCAGGGTGTCGATGAAGCCGCCGCCGGTCCCGGTCCACCAGCCGAACAGCTCCCGCCAGCGGTCCCCGTCGCCGGGATGGAAGGCCTCCAGCGAGGCCGCCGTCTCGTCGATGTCGGTGCTGAGCACGGCGCAGCTGCCGTCGGGCCGGGGATGGGCCAGGGCCAGCGGCGTCCGGCACCAGCGCAGCCCGTGATCCTCCAACCCCAGGGCCCGGATGACGGGCGAGGCGACGGCCAGGGGGTAGAAGGCGCTGAACAGGTCGGTGACGAAGCCGGGCTCGATCAGCTCCCCGCTGCGGATGGCGCCCCCGGCCTCGGGCTGCGCTTCGAGGACCACGACGTCCCAGCCGGCGTCGGCCAGGAGGTTGGCGGCCACCAGCCCGTTGTGGCCGGCCCCGACGACGACGGCGTCCGCGTGCATCCGCCCAGCGTAAGGTCGCGGCCCTGACCATGGCTCTTCGCCTGGCGGCTCATCGCGACGTCGGTGGGGGCCCCTGCCCCACCTCCCGGCGCCACTACCGTGGCGCCATGATCAGCCTCGCCGTGACCAACGTGTACGTCGACGACCAGGACAAGGCCCTCGCCTTCTACACCGGGGTGCTGGGCTTCAAGCTGAAGCGGGACATCCCCGTGGGGGGCGCCGCCCGGTGGCTGACGGTGGTGCCGGCCGACGACCCCGACGGCGTCGAGTTGCTCCTCGAGCCCAACGGCAGCGCCATTGCCAGGAGCTACCAATCGGCCCTCAACGACGCCGGCCTCCCCACCCACACGGTGCTCCTCAGCGACGACATCGCCGCCGAGCATGCCCGCATGCTCGAGGCCGGGGTCAAGTTCGTGATGAACCCGACCCGTATGGGCCCGGCCACCCAGGCCGTCTTCGAAGACACCTGCGGGAACCTGCTCATGCTCATCCAGGTCCACTAGGCGCTCATCCGGGTCCACCCGCGCCTGGAAATTTGTCCCGGGATGTCGATTTGGCGTGCCCCCGTTCGATGAAGGGGTAAACGCCGGGGAAGGACCGCGATGAGTTTCGAGGCCCTCCCTCGTCTCAACGCCAAGGAGGCACTCCCGTGACCGCACCGGCCCGCACCCTCGACACCACACCCGAGACGACGACCACGACCGCGACCGCGACTGCGACCCGCGCCGCCACCGACGCCCTGGTCCGGGACTTCGGCCTGCTGGCCGTCCGGCTGGTGGGCGGCCTGCTCATGGCCGGGCACGGCGCCCAGAAGCTCTTCGGCTGGTGGGGCGGTCCGGATTTCGACTTCGTCGTCAACGGCTTCGGCCAGGCCGGCTACACCCCGGCCAAGTTCTTCGCCCTGCTGGCTTCGTCGGCGGAGCTGCTCGGCGGCCTGTTCCTCGCCCTCGGCTTCCTCACCCCGCTCGCTTGCGCCGCCATCATCGGCGTGATGTTCAACGCCGTGGTGGCCGTGCACTGGAAGAGCGGCGCGTGGACGCAGAACGGCGGGTACGAGCTGCCCCTCCTCCTCGGCGTCATCGCCGTGGCCGTCGCCTGTACCGGGCCCGGCCAGCTGTCCCTCGACCGGGGCTGGCGCTGGGCCACGGGCGGTGCCGCCTCCGCACTGACGGGCGTCGGCCTGGGCCTGGCCGGAGGCCTCGTCGCCATGGCCGTGAAGGCGCTCTGACGCCTCGCGGCCCGACCGGCGACCCCTGGATCGAAAGGAGCGTGACATGAGTCTCCCCGAGGTTGTCTCACCCGAGAAGGGGCTGGCGGCCCGCAAAGCCTTCCTGGCCAAGGAGAAGGAGTTCACCCGGGCCCGCGACGCCCTCAACACCGAGCGCCGCCGGCTGCCGATGGTCCGGATCGACAAGGAGTACGTCTTCGAGGGTCCCGACGCCAAGGCCAGCCTGCTCGACCTCTTCGACGGCCGCCGCCAGCTGATCATCTCCCACTTCATGTTCGACCCCTGCTGGGAGGACGGCTGCCCCAGCTGCTCGGCCGGCGCCGACGAGATGTCAGAGGGTTTGATGCGCCACCTGCACACCCGGGACACCACGCTCGTCTACGTCTCCCGGGCGCCACTCGACAAGATCGAGCGCTACAAGGCCAAGAAGGGCTGGACCTTCCCCTGGTACTCGTCCTTCGACACCGACTTCAACTACGACTTCCACGTCACCCTCGACGAGTCCGTCGCACCGATCATGTACAACTACCGGACCCAGGCCGAGTTCGAGCAGATGGGCGGCGGCATCTCCCGGGAGGACCAGCCCATGGCGGGACCGGGGCTCAGCTTCTTCGTCCGGGACGGCGACGACGTCTTCCACACCTACTCGACCTTCGCCCGCGGCACCGAGCAGCTCGGCGGCTCCTACTACTTCCTCGACCTGACCGCCCTCGGCCGCCAGGAGGACTGGGAGGAGCCCAAGGGACGCTCGGGCAACGTGCGGGGAAACAGTCCGGACTTTTCGGCATGAACCGGACCGGGGCGGGCGGAGGCGGTCGACCTTGACCGTAGACTGCCCCGCCGTGGCCGTCCGCCCCGACGCCGTCGAACGTCCCCCGGCCGCCCCGGAGGACCTGGAGCAGTACCGCCGCCAGCTGACCGGCTACTGCTACCGGATGCTGGGGTCGCTCTTCGAGGCCGAGGACGCCGTCCAGGAGACGCTGGTCCGGGCCTGGAAGGGAATGGATGCCTTCGAGGGCCGCTCGGCGGTGCGCTCCTGGCTGTACCGCATCGCCACCAACGTGTGCCTCGACATGCTGCGGGGGCGCCGGCGGCGGGCCCTCAGCATGGACCTGGGGGCACCGGGGACGGCCGACTCCTTCACCGGCGCCACCCGGCCCGGTGACGCCTGGGTGGAGCCCGTGCCCGACGGCCGGGTCCTGCCCGACGACGGCGACCCGGCCGAGTTGGCCGCGGCCCGGGAGACCATCCGCCTTGCCTTCGTGACCGCCCTCCAGCACCTGCCCGCCCGCCAGCGGGCCGTGCTCATCCTGCGCGAGGTGCTGCGCTGGCAGGCCACCGAGGTGGCCGAGCTGCTCGACACCAGCGTGGCCTCGGTGAACAGCGCCCTCCAGCGGGCCCGGGCCACCCTGGCCGCCCGCCACGTCGACGCCGACACCGCCCCGGCCTCGGTGACCGACGCCGCCCAGGCCGAGCTGCTGGCCCGTTACGTCGACGCCTTCGAGCGCTACGACATCCCGACCTTGGTGGCGCTCCTCCACGAGGACGCGGTCATGTCGATGCCGCCCTACGACTTCTGGCTCCGGGGCCCGGTGGAGATGGGCCGGTGGTTCCTGGGCGAGGGCAGCGGCTGCTCGGGCTCCCGCCTGGTGGCCACGGCCGCCAACGGCTGCGCCGCCTTCGGGTCGTACCGGTCCGACGGCGAGGGGGGCCACCGGCCGTGGGCCATCCAGATCATCGAGGTGTCCGGCGGCCGCATCACGGGGCATCACAACTTCCTCGACACCTCGCTGTTCGCCGCCTTCGGCCTGCCCGAGCACCTGTCGGCGGCCGACTAGTAGGTCGCGGCGGTCGGAGCGGGATCGGGGCCGGTCAGGACCTCGGTCAGCCCGACCAGGTGGAGCAGGGCGGTCAGCCTCGGGCAGACATCGCGCAGCTGGATGGAGCACCCGAGGTGCCGGGCCTGGAGCTGGAGGCGGGCCAGGTGGTCCACCACGGCCAGGTCGGGATGGCTCGGCCCCACCAGTGGCCAGCTCGCCACCACGGCGTCGCCGCGGACGAGCACCACCGTTGCATCGATGCGCCGCTGTCGCCCCATGCTCCTTACGACGACCGGCGAAGGCGGGACTCATCGGCCACCGACGCGAAGGCCGGAGCGATAAGGGCCCTCGTAGGGCCAAGATCGCTCCGGCCTGATTAGCCTGGGAGGATGAGCCAGCTCGACGCCCCCCCGGAAGTGGACCTCGACGCCCTGCGGGAGGTGGAACGCCGGGTGCTGTGGCTGGCGGTGCGGATCGTCGACGCCGCCAACCGCCGGGGGCCGACCGAGATCAAGGTGGGGGGCCACCAGGCGTCGTCGGCGTCCATGGTGTCGATCATGACGACGCTGTGGTTCGCCCACATCGGCGGTGCCGACAAGGTGGCGGTCAAGCCCCACGCGTCGCCCGTCTACCACGCCATCAAGTACCTGACGGGCGAGCTGGACCGGTCGTACCTCACGACGCTGCGCCAGAAGGGCGGCCTGCAGGCCTACCCGTCGCGCACCAAGGACCCCGACGTGCGGGACTTCTCCACCGGATCGGTCGGCCTCGGTGCCGTGGCCCCGATGTTCAGCTCCCTGGTGCGGCGCTACACCGACGCCCACTTCGGCGAGGGCCCGCCGGCCCGGTTCATCGCCACCCTGGGCGACGCCGAGCTCGACGAGGGCAACGTCTGGGAGGCCATCTCCGACCCGGGTGCCCAGGGGCTCGGCAACGTGACGCTCGTTGTCGACCTCAACCGCCAGAGCCTCGACCGGGTCGTCCCCGAGATCCAGGCCCGGCGCCTGCAGCAGTTCTTCGCCAACGCCGGTTGGCACGTGGCCGAGGCCAAGTACGGCAAGCAGCTCACCGCCGCCTTCGCCCAGCCCGGCGGCGACGCCCTGCGGGCCCACATCGACGCCATGTCCAACGAGGCCTACCAGTCGCTCTTCGGGATGGACGGGCCGGCGCTGCGGGCCAAGTTCCTGGCCGGGGCCGATCCCGCCGTGGAGCAGCTGGCCGGCGAGTTCGACGACGCCGGGCTCACCTCGCTCGTCACCGACCTGGGCGGCCACGACCTCGAGCTGCTGCTCGAGACGTTCCGGGCCTGCGACGCGGAGACCGACCGGCCCAGCGTGGTCTTCGCCTACACGGTCAAGGGCTGGGGCCTGCCCATGGCCGGGAATCCCCTGAACCACTCCGCCATGCTCTCGCCCGAGCAGATCGACGACCTGCGCACGGCCACCGGGCTCACCCCCGAGACGGAGTGGGACCGCTTCGATCCCGACACCCCGGCCGGTCGCCTGTGCGCCCGGGCCGGCTTCGAGATCAACAACCCGGCGCCGGTGCCCCGGCCCAAGCTCCCGATCCCAGCCTCGGCCACCCCGCCGGTCACCGCGGGCACGATCTCCACCCAGGAGGCCTTCGGCCGGGTCCTGGCCCGCCTGGCCGATGTCGACGAGGTCGGCCAGCGGATCGTGACCACCGCGCCCGACGTGGCCATCTCCACCAACCTCGGCGGCTGGATCAACAAGACCGGGGTCTTCTCCCACGACGAGCGCGACGACCACGGCGGGCGGGACCGGCTCCTCAAGTGGGCCCCGTCACCCAAGGGCCGGCACATCGAGCTGGGCATCTCGGAGATGAACCTGTTCCTGCTGCTCGGCCAGCTGGGGCTGAGCCACGACCACCACGGCCAGCACCTGCTGCCCATCGGCACCGTGTACGACCCCTTCGTGCTCCGGGGCCTCGACGCCCTCATCTACAGCCTCTACAACGGGTCGAAGTTCATCATCGTCGGCACGCCTTCGGGGGTGACCCTGGCGCCCGAGGGCGGCGCCCACCAGTCGACCATCACCCCGTCGGTGGGCCTCGAGCTCCCCGGCCTGGTGGCCTGCGAGCCGGCCTTCGCCACCGAGGTGGACTGGCTCCTGTGCGCCGGCCTCACCTCGATGGGCGCCCCCGACGGGGAGGCGCTGTACCTGCGCCTGTCCACCCGCCCCGTCGACCAGGCCCCCTTCGCCGCCGCCCTGGAGCGCATCGGCGAGGACGTGCTGCGCCAGCTGGTCCTGGCCGGCGGCTACCGCCTGCGCGACGCCCCGCCCACCGACCGGCCCGGCGTCACCATCGTCGCCACCGGCGTCATGGTGGTCGAGGCCCTGGCCGCCGCCGAGCAGCTCGACGCCGAGGGCGTCGACGCCACCGTCGTCCACCTCACCAGCCCCGACCGGGCCTACCGCAGCTGGCAGCGGGGCTTCGCCCGGGCGGCGGCCTCGGCCACCGTCATCCGGGCCCCCAGCCTCATGCACCGCCTGATCCCGCCCGAGGAGCGCCGCCGCCCCGTGGTCAGCGTCCACGACGGCGCCTCCCACTCCCTGGGCTGGATCGGCTCGGCCCTGGCCGCCCGCCAGTACCCCCTGGGCGTGGACCGCTTCGGCGAGTCCGGCACCATCGCCGACCTCCACCAGATCACCGGCATCTCCGCCGCCAGCATCGTCAACGCCGCCCTCATCGGCGTCTACGAGCACGACACCCCGCCGGCCTGAGGCGGGCCCGGCACGACCGCTCCGAGGTGATGGCGATCGGCGTGGCGATGCCACGTGGATCGCAATCACCTCAGTTCAGGCGGGCGACGGCCAGCAGGTGGCCGCTCAGGCCGGCCAAGGCGGCCTCGCCTTCGACAGCCCGGGTGGCGGACAGGATGATCTCCCGGTCGGCCGCCACCGCCCAGCGGGACTCCAGCTGGGGCAGCCAGCCGGCCAGGCCCTCCACCCCGACCAGCTCGACGAGCGACAGACCGGCGCTGGCGACCTCGGCTCGCAGCTCGTCGGGGTGGTGGAAGAAGGCGGTGGTGAACCAGCCCGGGCGGTTCGCGGGGTTGAGGTGGCGGCCGTTGCTCAGGTCCCGTTCGACGATCGGGCGGAACTCCGGCTGGAAGAGGTGCCCGCGGGCCAGCCCGTCGAAGAGCGACGCGAAGCGGCTGATGGCGGCCACGGCCACGTGCCCACCGGGGCGGACCACCCGTCGGGCCTCCCGGAGGGCGGCGAGGCGGTCGGCCTCCTCGACCAGGTGGTAGAGCGGCCCGAGGAGTAGGACCACGTCGGCGCGGTGGTCGGGCCAGGCCAGCTCCCGGGCGTCGCCGACCTCGGCCGTCAATCCGGCGGGGGCGAGGTCGCCGAGCGCCACCTCGATGTGGCGAGGGGTGACGTCCACCAGATGGACGCGGTAGCCGTCGGCCAGCAACCAGCGGGCATGGACGCCCGTCCCGCCCCCCACGTCGAGGATGCGGGCCGGAGGCGTCGGTGGCGGCGCAGGATCTCCTGCGTCCGGACCAGCTCCAGCTCGGCCAGGCCGCCGGTGAGGCGGGCCTCCTCGCGCCAGGCCTCGTAGTGGTCGACGATGGTGTCGAGGTCGTTCGCCATCCGGCGATGGTAGAGAGCCGCCCCTCACCCGTCGCTCGAATTTTCAGGCGATGGCGATCGACGTGGGTATGCCACACCGATCGCCATCACCTCCTACCCCGCGCCGGCGCCGCTCAGGTGCTCGGCGAGCAGGCGGTTCACCTCCCCGGCCGCCTCCATGTGGATCATGTGGCCCTTGCCGGGGAGCACATGGACGGACGCCTTCCCGCCCAGGGCGCCGGCGTGGCCGGCGGGGATGACCCGGTCCTCGGCGCCGGCCACGACCAGGACGGGAATCCCCAGGTCGGCCACCGGCCCGGCGAGGACGGTGGCCTGGGCGTCGCCGGCCAGGAACCCGTCGAGCACGGCCGACAGCGCCGCCTGGGCGCCGTCGAGCCGCTTGAACTTCAGCAGGTTCTCGAGCAGGTCCCGGGTGACGAGGGCCGGGTCGGCGAAGAGCTGCTCGGCGTGGGGTTTCAGCTCCCGGCGGCTCTGGGCGGCGACGAAGCCGCGCAGGTAGCCGGTGTTGATCTCCTGGC
>JBOGFE010000474.1:0-2373 GCA_050741935.1 Acidimicrobiia bacterium
GGCCCCTGCTCTCCGGCGACGACCTCCGCCGCCGGGGCATCGAGCCCGAGGTCGACGAGCTCCCGCAGCCCGCGCCGCAGCTTGTCAGTGTCGGCGCCGAGCGCTCTTCCTAGCCGCACTAGACCGAAGGGTTTTGGGGGTTTGAGGCAAGTTTTCGTCACGCTGCGATGCGGGCGGCGTGGAGGAGGGCGTCGAGTTCTCGTTCGTAGGTGCGCCAGGCGGCGATGAGGGGGCGGGGTGCGGATGTTTGGGGTCGGGCGGGGTCCTCGAGGGCGGTGAGGGTGGGGACGACGACGCGGGCGGCGAGCTTGGTGAAGAGCGTGGCGATGCGACGGCCGTGGGCGGTGATCTGGTAGGCGTTGACGCCTTCGAGGCGATCGATGAAGCCCTTGAGACGGAGTCGGCGGAGGTCGTAGGTGGCTTGCGCGGGGGTGTAGTCAGGGTTCCAGAGGCTGCGCATCTGCTGACGGAGGGTCTTGTTGGTCAATCCGCCGACGACGTGGGCGAAGGTGACGATGGATGCCAGAAGGGCCATCACCCGGGGATCGCCGAAGCGCAGCCCGGGGGCGCGTTGGCCGTCGTGGACGGTGGGCATCACGACGGCTTGGAGGGTGGCGGGGTCGGGCAGGCCGGGCTGACCCTCGCCGAGCGCGGCCAGGAAGCGGGCGTTGGTCTGGGCTCCGAGGCGCCGGAGGGTCCTCCAGTTGTCGGCATTGAGGGTCTTGCGGGTGGCGAAGTCGGTCGGGTTGTTGATGGTGGTTTCCACCCGGAGGGCCCGGCCCTCTTTCAGGTAGGCCTTCGCCTTGGACGACTTGTAGTGGATCTGGAGTTGGGGGTGGACGTCGCGGGTGATGATCCGGGTGGCGAAACGTCCCGGGGTGCGGAACCGGCCCCGGGTGATGACCTTGCGGTCGACGACCAGGGCGACCTGCTCGGGCCGGCCGAGGTCGAGATGGTCGGTGATGGCTGCTTCGAACCAGGCCCGGGCGTGGCGAGGCTGGCAGAACACGGCGGTGTCGGAGACCTCCAGTTGCTGGATGGAAAAACGCCGCTCGAACCCGGCCCGGCGGTCGACGGGGAGGAGGGGGTCGGGCAGGACCGATAACCATCGGTCGAGGAGACCACGGATGTGGCCGGCGGCGAGCCGGGCGCAGATCCGATGGGCCAGGGCGGGATCGTCGACCGCTTGCAGGCCGTTGTCGAGGGCGGAGAAGCCGACGCCGGCCTTGGCCAGCTGCCGCTTGGCCCACTCGTGGCCGTTGGCGCACAGCCACAGCGGGTAGGGGGCGTAGCTGCAGAGCTTGAGGAAGGCGGGGCCCCAGTCGTCATCCCACAAGTAGAAGTACCAATGGTCGGGGACGGTCGACATCCGCTGGTAGGCGAAATGGGGGTGGTTGGGACGGTGGCTCGGGTGGGAGGGGTCGGTGAAGCCCCGCCAGGCCGACGTGCGCTCCTGGGCTTTGCCGACGAGGACGATCCCGGACCGGTCTACCGATGCCGCCGCATCCTGGTAGGGCCGGGCCAAGTCTTCCTTGTCCTGGCCTCGCTTGAAGCGCACCACGGGCAGGTCATGGGCGACGACGAGGGCGTCGAGGTCGGCGACCAGGCGGTCATGGTTCTTGGCCAGACCCACCGGCGACGGGATGTGATTACCCCGGTTGACCAGGAAGCGGACGACCCCGTACTCGTACTGCAAGCCCGGGATGTACCCCGCCACCCCGATCCGATCCACGGACGTGCAGCGGAACGACACCTGCTCGGCCAGTAGCCTGTCGATGGTCCCCATGGCGACCTCCTTTACCGAGCCGGCCGTGGCTGCGACCGGCTCACCAGGTGCTGTGGCGAGGAGGACGCTACTGACGATGGGAACCCGGAGAGGGGGCGATCACCCGTCCCCTCCCGCGCTCCCCGCCAGGCCAGCGACCGCAGCGGAGCGGAGTAGCGGCCGAGACCACTGGGGGGTCAAGGGGGTTCTCCCCCTTGCACTGCCCGCAGTCGTCCGACGCTCACCCCCTCGACGCTCGCCGCACCCTGACCGCCGCCCGACCCGACCCCCTCCTCCTTCACTGCGGACCCCAAGCCAAGAAGGCGGGTGCACCCACCACCCTGCGACAACAACGACGGTCGGGCTGGACGGTCTGAGGCTCGCTCGTTAGGGCTAGGTGTCATCACCCGTTCTTGCGGCACCTGCGCCGGTGACGTGGCGAAGAAGTCCAGGTCGACCGTGTCACGCTGGACGTCGCCGCGCAGAATGAGAGCCCCGCCTCCCGCCAGCGCGAAGTCTTCAGCCTCGCCCAGCGAAGACAGGATGGCGGCGACTCGCTCCTGGAGCGGAGTCAGCACGCCAGACGGACGCCTCGCTGAACCCTGAGC
>JBOGFE010000475.1:0-2984 GCA_050741935.1 Acidimicrobiia bacterium
GCTGGCCGGCCCGGAGGTCGGCGGGCGGGGGGGCGGCGCCGGCCAGCTCGGTGAGGAGCCGGTCGAAGAGGATGGGGTAGGCCACCGACAGCGGCAGGTTGGAGTCGGCCAGGTGGAAGCCGAGGTAGGCGAAGGCCCGTCCGCCCCGGCTGCCCCGGACCAGGAGGGGGGTCTCCTCCGAGCCGACCAGGACCTCGTCGTCGCCGGCGGCTTTGATGCGCTGGGCCGTGGCCATCCCGACGTCGGACAGGTCGAGGCCGGCGAGGAGCGGATGGTCGTTGCGGACCAGGGCCACGGCCGGGGTCTCGACGTCGCCGGTGGTGGTGACGCCGGGGGCGCCGCCGGGCGGGGCGATGGCCAGCCAGGGGGCGCCGGGGTCGGCGGGGACGGGCACGCCGTCGTAGATGGCGAGGTCGGCGCCGGGGGCGGGGCGGCTCTCGGTGGCCCGCTCCACGGTGACGCCCGGGAGGGCACCCAGGAGCCGTTCCAGGAACAGGTCCCCGGGTCCGGCCAGGAGGATGCGCAGGTGGGGCCGGGGGGCGGCGGCGGCGAAGGCGTGGTTGTCGACGGCGAGGAGGTCGTCGCCTTCCAGGAACGCCTCCACCCGCTCGCCCGAGGGGAGGTCGACCTCGCGTTCCACGATTCCGCCGGCGGGGAGGCGGACCTCTTCGGTGTGCTGGGTGCGGCCGTCGACGTCGAGGCGCAGGCGCTGGGTGGCGGCCGGGCCGCCGGTGTTGCGCAGGGTGATGAGGGCGTGCAGGCCGCTGCCCCGGGGCTCGACGGCCAGGCGGGTGATGGCCCGGTTGGCGGAACGGTCGCCGACGCGCTCGTAGCGGGTGCCGGGGGGCAGCAGTCGGCGTTCGGCGGTGGTGAGCCCGCCGTCGGAGAGGAACACGAACCCGATGGGGACCCCGGGCGTCTCCAGGGATTCGGCCAGGGTGAAGGCGCCGGCGAAGTCGGCCGAGCCGGTGGGCGGGGGGATGGCGGCCAGAGCCTCGGAGAAGGCGCCACCGTCGTCGCTGGCCGACAGGAGCACCCGGGGCTGGGCCGAGGCGAGGACAATGCTGGCCTGGCCGCCGGCGGGGACCTGGTCCCGCAGCTCCTCGGCCCGGGCCTTGGCCTCGCCGAGCCGGTCGGGCTCGCCGTCGACGGCGGCCATGGACCCCGAGCCGTCGACGATGAAGACGGTGTGGCGGGCCAGGGGCGCGGCCGTGAGCCGGACGGGCCGGGCCACGGCCGTGGCCAGGAGGATGACGGCGAGGAGCTGGAGGATGAGCAGGAGCGACGGCCGCAGCCTCTGCCACGGCGTCGCCGCCGACACCGGCTGGGCCAGCGGCTGCCACAGGTAGGTCGACCCGACCACGACCTCGGGCCGGCGGGGCCGGAGCACGTGTAGGAGCACGATCGGGACGGCCAGCGCCAGCAGCAGGAGCCCAGCCGGGGCGGCGAACGTCATCGGGCGCCCGTCCAACCCCGTTGCGCGTTAACCAAACCCACCGAAAACGTGGATCTCGCTAACGCGAGACCGGGGGTGGCGGCCCGTCCGTCGCCCCAACCCCGTTGCGCGTTAACCAGATCCACCGGAACCGTGGATTTCGCTAACGCGGGACGGGGGGTGGGGGTCACCGGAGAACGCCGGACTGGCGCCAGCCGCCGAGGAGGAGCGGCTCGAGGTCGTCGCCGGCGCCGACCCGGACGTAGGCGGCGCCGGCGGAGCGGCAGCGGCCGGCCACCTCGTCGGCCCAGGCGCCGGCGGCCTTGGCGTAGGCGGCCACGGTTTCGGGGGAGCAGCTGACGGCCACCCGGCCGGCGCCCTCGGCGTCGACCAGCTCGAGGTCGCCGATCAGCTCGGGGTGGAGGTCCTCGTCGGAGAGGACGTGGACGACGACCACGTCGCCGCCCCGGGCGGGCAGGCGGGACAGGCCCGTGTCCCACTCGGGGGTGAGCAGGTCGGAGCACACCACCGTGAGCCCGGGCGGGCCGGGCCGGGCCAGCAGGTGGGTGGCGGCGGCCACCAGGGGCGTGGTCCCCTCGGCCCGGAGGCCGGCCAGGTGACGGAACAGCAGCGGGGCGGCGGCCCGTCCGGTGAAGCGGGGGACGGTGCCCTCGAAGGGGAAGGTGTGGAGGCTGACGGGGTCGCGCCGCACCAGAGCCACGAAGCCCAGGGCGGCGGCCACCCGGGCGGCCTGGAGCAGCTTGCTGGGCTGTCCCGGCATGGCGCGCCCCATGGACGCCGACGTGTCGACGAGCAGGCGCAGGTGGACCTCGTCCTCGGCCTCGTAGAGCTTGAGGAGCAGCACGTCGAGGCGGGCGTAGAGGTGGTAGTCGATGCGGCGGAAGTCGTCGCCGGGGTGGTAGGTGCGGTAGTCGGCGAAGTCGAGGGAGGCGCCGTGGCGCGACGACCGGTGCTCGCCGGCCATCTGGCCGGCCAGGCGCCGGCGGGTCCCCATCTGGAGTGTCTCCAGGCGCGCCAGCAGGCGGGGCGGGAGCAGGTCGGTCACTCGGCCCCGCGCAGGCCGGCGGAGGGCTCGGGGACGGAGTCGAGGACGGCGGCCACCACGTCGTCGGCCGATACCCCGTCGGCGGTGGCCTCGTAGCCGAGGACGAGCCGGTGGCGCAGGGCGGGGGCGGCCATGCGCCGGATGTCGGCGGCGGACACGTTGGGCCGCCCGTCGAGCAGGGCGGACGCCTTGGCCGCCAGGATCAGCGACTGGGCCCCCCGGGGCGAGGCCCCGTGGCGGACGTAGCGGTCGACGGCCCCGGGGGCGCCGGGCGACTTGGGGTGGCTGGCCACCACCAGGTCGACGGCGTGGGCGGTCAGGTGGGAGGCGACGGGCACCTGGCGGGTCAGCTCCACCATGGCGCCGAGCGTGGCGGCGTCGGCCACGGGCTCGACGGTGGCGCCGGCGGCGCCGGTGGTGCGCTCCACGATGGCGGCCAGCTCGGCGGCGGAGGGGAAGGGGACGAGGGCCTTGAGCAGGAAC
>JBOGFE010000476.1:0-2178 GCA_050741935.1 Acidimicrobiia bacterium
GTGCGGGCCCGGCCGGAGGGCGTCCGGCCCGGAGTGGCGAAGGCGCGGCCCCCGCGCCGGACGGCGGCCACCGAGGAGGTGGTGGTCCGGGGCGACGGGGCGGTGTGCCGCCAGTGCCGGCTCGCCAACGCCGCCGGGCGGAGCTTCTGCCGCCGCTGCGGGGCCTGGCTCCTCGAGGAGCCCGTCGTCGTGGTGGAGGAACACCCGCCGCTGCCGTGGTGGCGGAGGGCGTGGAACTGGGTGGTGGGCCGATGGACCCGCCGGCCGGCGAGGTTCCGGGCCGGGGAGCGCCCGGCGGTGCGCCGGCGCCACTCCACCAGCGACCTGCGGCGCAAGGTCAACCGGGTGCTCATGGCGGTCGTACTGGTCGTCGCCCTCGTGCCGGGGCTGCGCCGGCCGGTGGTCAACGCCATCGGCGGCACCTTCCACGCGGCCAAGGACGTGGTCACCCCGACCTACCTGCCGGTCCACCCCGTCGCCGTGACGGCCACCAGCAGCGCCCCGGACCACGGCCCGGAGCTGGCCGCCGACGAGGCCTCCAACACCCACTGGGCCGAGGGGGCAGAGGGCGACGGCGAGGGCCAGGCGCTCACCTTCGAGTTCGACGAGCCCCTCGACCTCGCCCGGATCATCGTCACCGTGGGCGCCTCCACCAACGAGGACGCCTTCCTCACCCAGCCGCGGCCCCGGGTGCTCCACGTCGTCTTCGACAGCGGCGGCACCGACGACATCGTGCTGGCCGACGTCCCCACCCCCCAGCAGTTCAAGCTGAAGGCGAAGAAGGTGACCAGTATCGAGTTCGGGATCACGCTGGTCCACCGTTCGCAGACGGGCGCGGACGCATCCATCACCGAGATCGAGTTCTTCACCGTCACCTAGCCGGCTCCGGCCGGCGGGCGGGGCGTCAGGGCCCGATCATCACCATCGGGCAGCCCGGGCCGACGATGACGCCGCCATGGGCGGTGGAGTCGCCCAGGCGGGCCGCCGGTCGCCCGCCGATGAGGACCGTGGTGCTGCCCATGATCACCGCCGCCGGCCCGCCGGCGCAGACGGCCAGACCACCCATGACGGCGGCGGGCTGACCCCCGATGAGGACCGTGGGCGCCCCGGGGGGGAGCAACGGGCCACCGAGGTGGGGCACCACACCCGTCACCGCCGGGCAGGTGTGCTGATCGCCGACACGGGCAGCAGGGGGCATGGCCTTGACGGTAACGGTGGCCCGCGCCGGGCACCAGGGATGAAGGGGCAGTCTCTCCTGCCCGTCCGGTCCCCGGCCCGGGGGATTTCGCCGGGGTGAGACGATCGTTACCATGCTGTCTGTGGGTGGCGTCGGACAACCGGCGGCCACCACCGGTGAGTGACCAGTAGGGAGACCAGGGGACGGGGTAGAGCCTGGTGAGCGCCGTGACGACGAAGTCATGGGACGGGATGACGCCCGAAGAGCCTCCGATGGGCTTGACCCTGTGCGGCCCGGACGGCCGCTTCATGGAGGTGAACCGGGCGGCGGCCGATATCCTCGGCCGTCCCGGAGCGGACCTGGTGGGGGCGGAGAGCACCGCCCTCGTCCACCCCCTGGACCGTCCCGCCGAGCAGGCCCGCCTGGCCGAGCTCGTCTCGGGGGCCCGGACCCGGTACCGCCTCGAGCAGCGCTATGTCCGTCCCGACGGCGAGGTGCGCTGGGTCGAGGTGGTCGCCTCCCGGGGCGCACGCAAGAAGGGGACCACCGGCCCCGACGTCGTCCGCCGGATGACCGACATCACCGACCGGCGGCGACACCAGGCGGAAGCGACCCGGAACCGCACCGGCGAGCGGGGGGCGCCCGATCTGTTGCGGCGGCTGTCGGCCCGGGAACGGCGCATCCTGGAGCACCTGGCCGCCGGGCGAACGAATCGCGAGATCGCCAGGGACCTGGCGCTGGCCGAGAAGACCGTGCGCAACTACGTCTCCAACCTGCTGGCCAAGCTGGACATGCACCGCCGCAGCGAGGCGGCCGCCTACGCGGCCCGCCTCGACGAGCGCGGCGAGCTCGATTCCACACCCTGACCACGGGTCGGGTCAGGCCGGCGCCGGACCCGCCAGCTCGATCGCCCGGCGCAGGTGGCCTCCCAGCTCCGAGCGGGTGGTGCGGGCGTTGAGCCCGCTGGTGGAGGGCATGACGTACACCGGCACGCCGCCCAG
>JBOGFE010000477.1:0-7979 GCA_050741935.1 Acidimicrobiia bacterium
TCGCCGGCCTCCCCGCCTCGCCGGGCGAGCTGATGGCCAGGGGCGAGACGATCACCGCGCCACCGGCGGGCGCCGGGCAGCTCCGGGGCTGTGCCGGTGATCTCCGGCAGCACGGCCTGGAGCTGCAGCGTCTCGTTTCCGGTGGCCCGGCTGGCATGGGCTCCGATGTCGACCTGTGGCCGGTGCTCCGCCTGGATCTCGACGGCAGCGACGACACCGTCTTCTGGGACTACATGCTGACCGTGGACTCGGGAGGCGACGACGTCTACCTGAACAACGCCGGCGGGAACCTGATCGACGTCCGACGCGGCCCGCCCGGCACCGGGGCGCCGTCGATCCGGCCCGCCCGGGGCTGCGTCAACCCCGCCTACGACCTCCTTGCCGGCGAGTGCGTCATCTCCGAAGCGCTGCTGGTCGAAAGCGCCGGCAACGACACCTACGGCCAGATGCAACCCCCCGACCCCAATCTCGACGGCCTGTGCACCGACGAGCCGCTGGTGCACCGGATCATGACCGGCGGCGTCGGCTCCTGGGGGGTGGGGATCCTCCTCGACGGCGCCGGAGACGACTCCTACCTCGGGAAGTCGATCACGCTCGGCGCCGGGCACTTCGGCGGCGTGGGCATGCTCCTCGACCAGGGTGGCAACGACAGCTACCTGGCCATCCGCCTGGCCAAGGGCTTCGGGACCCTGTTCGGCCTCGGCGTGTTCCACGATGTGGCCGGCAACGACTCCTACTCCTACTACCTCCCCCGGGCGCTGAACCCGGATGCCCCCGACCGGACGCTCGGTGCCGGCGGGGCGCTCGACACGGGCGGGACGTGCGACCGGGTCTCCCGGTGGGAGGAGGGCAGCGGCTTCCTCGGGGGAGTCGGCGTGTTCTTCGACGACGCCGGCGACGACCGCTACGAGGTGGCCGCGCCCGAGGACCATGAGCCGGGAGCGTCGGAGATCATCCGCCTGTCGGGCTCGCTCGGGTTCGGCGACGGTGGCTTCGGCCTGTTCTTCGACGGCTCGGGGACGGACAGCTACACCGGGATGCCGGACCGGGCCGACGGGCAGACGGTCGGGCCGAGCGACAAGTCACAGGGCTTCTTCCATGACGCCGGCGGAGGAGCGCAGGTGAGCCGGCCGGCGGCCGGTCCCGCCGGCCCGGCGGGGGCGTCGATGACCGCCTGGTTCACCCACTACATCCCCGAGACGGTGACCATCGACCAGGGCGGGTCGCTCGTCTTCTTCAACCCCGATCTCTATGGCGGACCCTTCGGGGGGCGCGCCCACACGATCACCGAGGACCGCCCGGAAGGCCCGCCCCGCTTCGACGTGACGGTGCCTTGGGGGATGTCGTCGCCCATCGGCGGGACCGAGCAGCTGCCCGTCGGGCGCTACCCCTTCACCTGCCGGATCCACCCCTTCATGCACGGGACGCTGGTGGTGCGCTGACGATCTCTCAGTCCGCCGCCACCGCGCTGTCCGCGTGCTGCGAGCGGTGGGCGAAGCCCAGCATGATCTCGGGGACCTCCACGCCGCACTGGTGCCAGAAGGTGGCCTCGTCGACGAAGGCCCAGTGCTCGACGATCTTGCCGTCGACGACGCGGAACATGCTGACGCCGCCGGTCTTCACCACCCGGCCGTTGGCCGGGAGCTCGCCCAGGTCGCCCTTGAAGGTCCCCCGGAACATCATCCGCTGGACCACCCACTCGCCTTCGGCCACGAGTTGCTCGGTGACGTACTCGACGTCGGGGAAGCTCCCCAGGACCTCCTGGTAGAAGCCCTTGGCCGCCTCGACGCTCTGGGGGACCCCCTCGGGCCAGGCGTTGGTCTTCCAGTCGGGGGCGAGGACCTCGTCGAGCACATCGAGTTTGTTGGTGTTGTAGGCCTCCTGGTACCGCCGGACGACGTCCTTGTTGGCTTCGCTCATGGCGACCTCCTCCCTCTCTCAGTCGATGGACAACCGCTCTCTCAGTCGATGGACAACCGGCCGGCCACGTGCCCGCCGATGTCGGCAGCCTCCGCCTCGAGCTCCCCGGGCTCGAGCTGGAATCCGTGGATGCGCGTGCTCCAGCTCAACGCCAGGGCGGCGTGGTGGACCGCCTCGGCCAGCTCGGCCTCGCTCGCTCCGTGGGCCCGGGCCAGCTCGGCGTGCAGCCGGGCCGTCGAGGAGCACCGGATGGCCGCCGCCACCGCCACGCCGATGAGCGCCTTGTAGCGGCCGGGGATCAGCGAGTCGTCGACGAAGGGGTTCCGGAACAACCGCCAGTCCGCGTCGACGAGCTCGTCAGGCACCCGATCCAGGACCGCCGGGATGCAGCCCACCAGCTCCTTCATCTCCCCTTCGGCCATCTCTCGTCCCATGCCTTGGGACGATACCGAGCCGCCGTAGCAGTTTCGTAGCTGCCCGACGGTACGGCAGCATGGAGCCCGGTGGCGAGGATCGAGGTCCAGTTGCTGGGGCGCTTCGTGGTGCGCCGCTCAGGCGGCGAGGTGCCCCCGGCGAGCTTCGGCGGCCGGCTGGTGCGCGTCCTCATCCGGGTCCTCGTCACCCGCCGGGGCAGCTTCGTGCCCCGCGACGTGCTGGCCGCCGCGCTCTGGCCGGAGCGGATGCCCGCCGATCCGACCGCCAACCTCAGGGTGCTCGTCCAGCGGGCCCGGGCCGCCCTCGGGGACCCCTCGCTGATCGTCACCGGCCCGGGCGGGTACTCCTTCGCCGCCGGGGACGCCTGTGTGGTGGATACGGAGTCGTTCCTGGCGCTGGTCCGAGCCGGCCAGGATCACCTCGCCGGCGGCCATGCCGCCGCCGCGCTGCGCGCCTTCCGGACCGCCCTCGACCTGTGGGGCGAACCGCTGGCCGAGGACGCCTACGACGACTGGGCGGAGCCGGTGCGGGCGACCCTGGGACGCGCCCATGGCCAGGCTCTGGAGGCGGGAGCCGAGTCGGCCCTGGCGGTGCGCGACCCCGGCCAGGCCGTCGTCCTGGCCGAGCAGGCCGTGAGTCAGGGTCCGTTGCGGGAGCCGGCGTTCTCTCTTCTGGCCCGCGCCCTGGCCGCCTCGGGCGATCAGGTCGCCGCCCTCCGGGCGATCCACTCGCTGCGCCAGCGGCTGGCCGAGGAGACGGGCCTGCGGCCGTCACCTGAGGTGCTCGCCCTGGAGACCCGGCTGCAGCGGGGCGAGCTCGTCGGGGAGACGCACCGTCCGGCCGTGCCCGCCGTCCGGCCCGCCTTCGAGCGCCTGACGTTCGTCGGTCGGGACGGCGAGGTCCAGAGGCTGGGTACCGCCGTCCGGGGCTCGGAACCGGGCGTCGTCCTCGTGGCCGGCTCGGCGGGAGCGGGCAAGTCCCGCCTGGTGGCCGAGGCGACCGGGCACGCCGAGCTTCCCGTCATCGCCGTGCGGGCGTTCCTCCCGGAGCGCAACGAGCCCTGGGGACTGGCCCGGGCCCTGCTGCGCGAGGCACTCGATCTCGACCTCGACGCCGCCCGGGCCATCCCGGACCGTGCCGCCCAGGCCTTGGCCGATCCGTGCCGTCCGGGGGCCGGTCGTCGAGATCTCGGTCGGCCCCTTGGCGCCGGGGGCCATCGCCGACCTCTTCGTCGATGCCGAGCTGGCGGCGGTCATCGCCGCCGAGACCGATCGCACACCCCTGGCGGTGGCGGAGACCATCCGAGGGCTGAGCGCCGAGGGGGCCATCGAGGTCGAGTCGCGCGGCCGGTGGGCGGCCTGCCGGTCGGATGCCGCCGGACGAGCCCGGGAGGTGGCCCGGTCCGGTCAGCGGCAGGCCATCGCCACCCGGGCGGACCGGCAGACATCCGATCGCCGGGAGCTCCTCCGGCTTGTCGCGCTCGTGGGCCGGGAGGCGCCGGCGCGGATCTTCGCCCGGGCCACCGGAACCCCCGAGGCGAACGTTCTCGACGGCCTCAACTCCCTGGCCCGGGCCGGCCTCGCCCGGCTCGGGGACGGGGGATGGGCGACGGCTCACGACCTCATCGGGGAGGTGGTGGCCGAGCGCCTCGACCGGGCCGAGAGCGGCCGCCTCCACCAGATGCTCGCCCGCGCCATCGAAGCCGAAGGCGGCGATCACGCCGAAGTGGCCCGGCACCTGGAGGGAGCCGGCGACCGGAGTGCGGCGTCCGCCGCCTTCGCTCACGCCGCCCGGCGGCGCCTGGCGCAGTTCGCGGCCGACGAGGCCCACCAGCTGGCCGATGCCGGGCTCGCCCTGGAAGATGACGCCGCGCCTCGGGCCCTGCTGCTCCGGACCCGGGCCGAGGCCCGGTCCCTCCGGGGCAACCTGGACGGAGCCCGCGACGACCTCCGCGCTGCTCTGCCCTCGCTCCCCCGGGGACCGGAGCGGTGCCGCACGCTGGGTTTGATGGCCGATATCACCTCGGCGCTGGAGGGCTACGAACACGCCGGGGAACTGATCGAGCTCGCCCTCGTGGAAGCCGGCGACGACCGCCGGGCGCGGGCCGAGGCCCTCGCCATCGCCGCCTTCCTGGACGTGAACCGCACCGAGATCGAAGCGGGCGAGGCACGGGTGACGGAGGCTCTCGAGCTCTTCGAAGGGCTGGGGGAACCGGCCGGTGTGGCCACCGTGGTCGACCTGCGGGGTCTGGCGGCCTTCTACCGTGGCCGGCTGACCGACGCCGCCGAGCTGTTCGGCCGGGCCGCTTCGCTGTACCGGGACACCGGCCAGCTGATGAAGGTGGGGAGCCCGAAGATGCTCCGGGCCTGGATGCTGCTGACCGGCGGCCGGCTCGACGACGCCCTGGAGGAGGCTGAGGCGGCCCTGGAGCTCGAGCGAGCGCTGGGGCAGGCCGAAGGGGAGGCCGGCGGGCTCTGGCTCCGCAGCGAGATCCTCTGCGTCCTGGGGCGGATTGACGAGGCGGAGATCGACGCCCAGGCCGGGCTGGCCCTCAGCCGGGCCTCGGGCCACCGGGAGATGATCTCCGTCGGACTTCGTGCCGTTGCCGCCTGCTGCCGGGCCCGTGGCGATCTCGACGGCGCCGAGGCCGCCCTCCGGGAGGCCTTGGAGGTCGCCGGGATCATTCCTCTCCAACTGCCTCGTCGAGGCCCTCGGCGACGACGCCTGGGACCACCTGCTGCGCTGGCACGACTCGACCCTGCGCTCGCTGTTCGCCAGCCGCCACGGCGAGGAGGTCAACCGGATCGGTGACGGCTTCTTCGTCGCCTTCGAGACCCCGGCCGACGCGATCCTGTGTGCGATCGAGATCCAGCGCGTGCTGGAGCGGCACCGGGTGGACCACGGGTTCGCCCCCCGGGTGCGGATCGGCGTCCACCAGGCCGAGGCCACCCGGGAGGGCAACGACTACCAGGGTCGCGGGGTCCACGAAGCGGCGAGGATCGCGGCGCTCGCCGTCGGGGGCGAGATCCTGGCCAGCCGCAGTGCGATCGGGAGCGTCGCGGGGCTGTCCGCGTCGGAGCCGCGTCCCGTCACGCTGAAGGGTCTGTCAGAACCGGTGGAGGTGGTCGCGATCCGCTGGCAGTAGCAGCCGGCGCATAGCGGGGTCCCGAAAGCCGGAACTAACGTGAGCCAGGCGAGGGGGTCACGGTGGACGAGGGCGTTCCGGTCACCATCCTGTTCACGGACGTCGAGGGGTCGACCGATCTGAGGACGCGCCGGGGGGACGCCGCCGCCCACGAGATCCTGCGGGGCCACGAGGTTCTGGTGCGGGCCTGCGTGGCCGAGCACGGGGGGCGGGAGGTCAAGGCGCTGGGCGACGGGTTCATGATCGTCTTCGTCTCCGCCCGCAAGGCGCTGGCCTGCGCCACCTCCATCCAGCAGGCGGTGGAGGAGCAGAACTGGAGGGCAGGCGGGGCGGGAGTGCGGGTCCGGGTGGGGCTCAACACCGGGGAGGTGGTCGAGGAGGGTGACGACCTTTACGGCCAGGCGGTGAACGCCGCCGCCCGCATCGCCGGTCGGGCCCAGGCGGGCGAGATCCTCGTCTCGGAGGTGACCCGGCAACTGGCCGGCCGCGGCCCCGAGCTCAGCTTTGGCGAGCGCGGTCGCCTGCGCCTCAAAGGTGGCCCGGCGTCTGCAACGCCTGAGGGCGGACACCGCGCCCCTGCTGGCCACGGCCGCGGTTGTGGGACGGGCCTTCTCGGTCGAGCTCCTCGAAGCCATGGAGGGCATCGAATCGGATGCCCTGCTCGACGCCATCGAGGACGCCGAGCGGGCCCGGCTGATCGTCTCCGCTCCTGACCCCTCGGGGGAGGACCGTTTCATCTTCAGCCACGAGCTCATCCGCCAGACGTTGCTGGCGGACCTGTCGCTCACCCGCCGCCGGCGCCTCCACGCCCGCACCGCCGACGCCCTCGAGTACCACCATGCGGACAGCCTCGACAGCCAGGCGGCGGCCATCGCCTATCACCTCCGGGAGGCGGGCGCCCCGGCCGAGCGCACCTTCGGCTATCTGGTGCGGGCCGGCCGATGGGCCATGGCGGGAGCCGCCTTCGAGGAAGCCCTGTCGCACTTCGAGCGGGCAGTCTCACTGCAAGAAGCCGCCCCGCCCGCCGAGCGGGCCGCCTTGCTCGTCGACCTGGCTCTGGCCCGGCGCAGCACCGGCCATTGGGATACTGCCATCGACGCCTGGCGCCAGTCGGTCGACGCCTACGAGCAGATCGGGGACGTGGAAGCCCTGGGTGCGACGTGCGTTGACGCCGCCATGACCCTGACCTTCGGGTTCCGGCACGCCGAGGCGGCTGAGATGTGTCAGCGGGGCCTCGGCGCCCTCGGCGATCGGGTGAGCGCCGACCGGGCCCGGCTGCTGGACACGTTCGGCCTGATGCTCGGCTACGCCGGGGACTACCAGGGCGCCGCCGCCATGATCGACCAGGCGACGGCCCTCGCCGCCGAACTGGGCGACGACAGCGCCCTCGGGCACGCCCTGCTCAACAAGTACGCGCACCGGTGGGCATGGCTCGAACACGAGCACGCCCGGGACGACGGGCTCCGAGCCGCCGCACTCCTTCGGTCCACCGGTGACCTCTTCCATGTCGCCACCGTGTTGTCGTTCGCCGTTCTCGCTTCCATCCACCTCGGACGTCTCGATGATGCCCGTCGGGTGATCGTGGAGCTCGACCCCTTGGCCGAGCGGCTGGGGAACAACCCCGCCCTCCTGATGAGCCACCGCGGCGCCGCCCTGGCGGACTTCTTCGAGACCGGGGACATCGACCGGCTCGAGGCCCATGGTCGGGCCGATCTGGAAGACGCTCTCCGTCAGGGCCTCCCCTGGGTCAGCCAGGGCTGGGGTTGGCAGGCGGCGGCGGCTTTTCTCCGCGGGGAATGGGACCTGGCCGAGGACCGGTTCACTGAGGCGAAGCGGCTCGAGCTACCCGGTACGCTGAACGGCTGGGACACCGGCCCGCTCCTCGAGTGCCTGGCGTATATGGGCAAGCGGACGGAGGCACTGGCCCTCATCGATGACGCTCTCGCCCAACTCCCCGATCCGGGCTCACCGATCGGGTTCGGACCGTGCACGGTCATCCTCACGGCCGTCGAGGCCTTGACCCTCCTGGGTGAGCGTGACCGGGCGGCTGAGCTCCATCCCCTCGTCGTGGCCATCACCCGGGGGACGGTGATCGGAGGCTTCTACGACGGACGCCTCCTCGAGCGCTCGGCCGGCGTGGCGGCCATGGCCGGTGGACGTTGGACGGAGTCTGAGGCCCACTTCTGCCGGGCGCTCGAGCAGGCGGCCACGATCCCGCATGTGGTCGAGGGCGCTCACACCCGCCGCTGGTACGGCCAGATGCTGCTCGAGCGCGACGGGCCTGGCGACCGTGAGCATGCGGAGAAGGTCCTGCGCACGGCGATCGAGGACTACCACCGCTTGGGCATGCCCAGGCACCGTGACCTCGCCGCCTCCAGGCTGCGCCCCTGATCCTCTGGGTTCCGAGCTACAGGTAGAAGAACCCCCAGTCGCTCGGCAGGCCGAAGAGCACCTTGCCGCAGGACTCGTACCGGCTGAG
>JBOGFE010000478.1:0-3966 GCA_050741935.1 Acidimicrobiia bacterium
GGAAGCGGGTGTTGATCTCGCCCTCCCAGTAGAAGAGGCCCCGGCCGAACTGGTCCTCGGTCCAGGTGATGGTGGGGAAGTCGGGGTCGACGGCGTAGCCGCCGGTGAAGACCTCGTTGCGGATCCCCAGCGGGTCGAAGAAGTAGATGGTGTTGCCCCGGGTGATCCCGTGCCGGGTCGGCCCGGCGTCGAGCTCGATGCCGTTGTAGGCCAGGATGTCGGCCGCCCGGCGGATGTGGTCCCAGTCGTCGAGCCAGAACGCCATGTGGTGGAAGCCACCGTTGGGCCCCACCACCACGGCCAGGTCGTGGGGGGTGCCGGAGCGCTCCAGCCACACGCCCAGCTGGTGGCCGTTGCCGTCGATGAGCTGCTCGGTGAGCCGGAAACCGAGGACGTCCATGTAGAACCGGCACGCCTCGCCTACCTCCTCGGCCGTCACCAGGGTGTGGTCCAGGCGGGGCGGGGCGATCCCCGGCAGGCCGACGGGCATGGGCGAGGGGTTCAGCTTGCCCAGCAGGCCGCCCACCTTCTCCACGTCGTGGACCAGCTCCATGAGCTGGCCGGAGGGGGTCTCGAAGCGGATCGACTCGCCCTGGCCGACCTCCTCGCCCCGGGAGATCCGCCGCACGGCGTAGCCGTAGTCCTCCACCCGGTGCTCCAGGGCGGCCAGGTCGTCCTCGGCCTCCACCTTGAAGGACATGAGGTCGAGGCCGTTGCGGTTGGCGTAGCGCAGCCGGAGGGAGTGGTGGTCGGCCTCGTCCCAGCACTTGAGGAACACGTTCTCCTCGTCCCGCTCGACGAGCTGCATCCCGATGACCTCGGTGTAGTAGGCGGTGGCCAGGTCGAGGTCGGGAACCCGCAGGTCGACGTGGGCGAGGCGGAAGATCCCCATGCGGTCCCTCCTTGCGTGGTGGGGGGAGGGTACGCGAGGATCTTCCCGCATGCAAGACCGTCGTCCCGCATAACGGAACGGAGGACATGGTCACCCGGATCGAGAGTCCCGACGACATGCGCCACGCCGTGGCCGACTACGTCGCCACCATCCATCGTGCCTATCTCTCCGCCATCGCCCATCTCGACTCCAACGTGGCCCGGGCCCTGCCCCTGCGGGCCGCCGGGGAGTTCTCGGTCCTGGCCGTGGGGGCCGGAGACCTCCACCTGATCGCCACCGCCCAGGCCCTGCCGCCCATCGGGGGCCCGGAGGTGGAAGCCAGCGACGACGTGGGCGGGCTGCGCTGGCGGCTGCGCTTCTACGACCCGGTGGTCCTCCCCGCCCTCGACTCCATCACCGCCGGGTCGGACGCCGCCGACGAGGTGCGGCGCGCCCTGGGGCTGGAGCACTGGATCTACCACCTGGTGGCGACGCCGAGCGCCGGCCTGTCCGTGCACAACGCCTTCCACGCCGGCGCCGCCCTGGCCGAGGGTCAGGTCCGGGACGTGCTCGCCTCCTTGGGGGAGCGGCCGTGAGCCCCCATGGGGAGGGCACCCAGATCCTCTCATCGGTGCAGAACGCCCTGCGGGTGCTCGACTGCTTCAGCGCCACCGAGCGGGAGCTGGGGGTGTCCGAGCTGTCCCGCCGGCTGGGCGTGGGCAAGAGCACCGTCCACCGCCTGTGCACCACGCTGGCCGCCGGCGGCGTCCTCGACCACAACCCCGGCACCGGGCGGTACCGCCTGGGGCTGCGGCTCTACGAGCTGGGCGCCCTGGTCGGGGTGCACCTGGACCTCCACGAGGCGGCCTTCCCGTCGCTCCACGACGTCCGCAACCGCACCGGCGAGACGGTCCAGCTGGCCGTCCTCGACGGCCGGGAGGTCGTCTACGTGGAGCGGCTCGAGTCGAGCCACACCGTGCGCCTGTTCGGCCGGGTGGGCCACCGCAACTCGGCCCACTGCACGTCCACGGGCAAGGTCCTGCTGGCCCACCTGCCCGAGGCCGAGCTCGAGGCCCTGCTCGACGGGTGGGTGCTGGACGCCCGCACGCCCTACACCATCACCGACCACGGCGCCCTGCGGCAGGCGCTGGCCGAGGTCCGGGACCGGGGGTGGGGCGAGAACGCCAACGAGGTGGAGATGGGGGTGGCCTCGGTGGCCGCTCCCGTGCGGGACGCTTCCGGGGCGGTGGTCGCCGCCATGTCGGTGGCGGGGCCGGCCATGCGCCTCGACGGCGGGTCGCTGCGCCGCTTCGCCGGCATCGTGGTGGAAGCGGCCGGCGCCGTGTCGCACCGGCTCGGATACCGAGCCTCCAGCGGGAGCCAGGGAGGCGGGGCAGGGGCCCCCGCCTCCGCCGCGATGAGCCGCCAGGCGAAGAGCCGGTAGGCAGAGGAGGTCACGTGACGATCGATGTGAAGGCCACGGCCGAGGCGCTGTACAAGGCGACCCGGACCCGGACGCCGTTGCCACCGCTCACCACCACCCATCCGGACCTGACGGTGGCCGACGCCTACGCCGTGCAGAGCGAGCTGGGCGACATGCTGCTGGCCGAAGGGGACCGGGTGGTCGGTTACAAGCTCGGCCTCACCTCGGCGCCGATGCAGCAGATGTTCGGGGTGAACGAACCCGACTACGCCCCGGTGTTCGCCTCCGGGGTGGTGGAGGACGGCGCCGCCGTCGATATGGGGCGCTTCATCCAGCCCAAGGCCGAGGCGGAGATCGCCCTCCTGCTGGAGCGGCCCCTCACCGGGCCGGGGGTGACCGCCCTGGAGGCCTCGCGGGCCATCGCCGGGGGGGTGGCCGCCATCGAGATCGTCGACTCCCGCATCGAGGACTGGAAGATCAAGCTGCCCGACACCATTGCCGACCTGGCCTCCTCGGGAGCGGTCGTGCTCTCCTCCCAGCTCGTTTCCCTGACCGATCTCGACGTGCGCCTCATCGGGATGGTCATCACCCGCAACGGGGAGCTGGTCGGCACCGGCGCCGGGGCCGCCGCCCTGGGCAACCCCATCCAGGCCGTGGCCTGGCTGGCCAACACCCTCGCCCCCCACGGCGTCACGCTGGAGGCGGGCCGCTTCGTCATGACCGGCGCGCTGTCCGCCGCCTTCCCCGCCCAGCCCGGAGACGTCATCCGGGCCGAGTTCGACCGGCTGGGGCCCGTCACCGTCCGCATGGTCTAGCAAGGGGGAGCGATCCGCCGTGCCCAAGGTGCCCTGCGCCATCGTCGGCTCCGGCAACATCACCAAGCTCGGTCGCTCGCCCGTCCTCGAGCCGGGCCGGCGCAAGGCCGTCGGTGGCCAGGAGGACATGATCATCGATGTGGCCGTGGAGCTCTCCCGCCAGCCCGGGGCGCGGGGTGGCCCCGAAGACGCGGCGGCGGCCGCCGCCCGGTCATGAGCGCGGGGGCGGACGTCAAGGCGCTGGCCCGGCATCTCCACCGGGCGAACCGCAGCCGGTCGCTGGTGGCCCGCCTCACCGAAGACCATCCCGACCTCACGCTGGAGCAGGGCTTCGAGATCCAGCTGGCCCTCCGGAAGCGGCACCTCAAGGAGGGGGCCCGCCTGGTGGGAGCCAAGCTGGGCGTGACCAGCCGGGCCAAGCAGGCGCAGATGGGCCTGTCGGCGCCCGTCCACGGCTTCCTCACCGACGCCATGCGCCTGGAGACCGGCGAACCGCTGATCATCGACTCGCTCGGCCAGCCCCGGGTGGAGCCCGAGATCGCCTTCGTCCTGGGGCGGGACATCTCCGGGGCCGGCGTCACCGCCAGCGACGTGCTGCGGGCCACGGAGGCGGTGTGCCCGGCGCTCGAGATCCTCGACTCCCGTTATCTCGACTACAAGTTCAGGCTGCCCGACGTGGTGGCCGACAACACCTCCGCCGGGCGCTTCGTCCTCGGGTCCACCCTCACGACCCCGCTCGGAATCGACCTCCGGCTGGTGGGCTGCGTCTTCGAGCGCAACGGGGCGCTGGCCGGGACCGCGGCCGGCGCAGCCTCGCTCGGGCATCCGGCCGCCGCCGTGGCCGCCCTGGTGCGGGA
>JBOGFE010000479.1:0-4542 GCA_050741935.1 Acidimicrobiia bacterium
GGAGTGGATCCATACCGTCGTCGCCGAGCGGGCCCCGGAGGCCATCGTCTGCCTCGACCCCTATCACGTCGTGGCCTGGGCCACGAAAGCCCTCGATGAGGTCCGCCGGTCCGAATGGAACACCCTGCGCCAGAAAGGGGAAGCCAACGCGGCCAAGGAGTTCAAGGGTCTGCGCTGGCTGCTGCTGCGGAACTGGGAGAACCTCTCGGGGAAGCAGAAAGGCGTGATCCGGGACCTGGAACGGGCCAACCGGCGGGCCTTCCGGGCGTGGCAGCTCAAGGAAGAACTGCGGGAGATCTTCCGGCTGGCGCTGATCCCGGCCCAACGGGCCCTCGACCGCTGGCTCGGGTTCGCCTCCCGGTCCCGCCTCGAACCGTTCGTGAAACTGGCCCGGTCGATCCGCCACTACCGGGCCTCGATCGAGGCCACCATCGAGTGGCGCCTGACCAACGAGTGCGCTTCATACTGCGCCTCCTGGTGAGGTTGCGAAGCTGATGTGCTCAGCGTCGTTGTCCGTGTTGTCATCATGACCGAGGGGTGTGACATCGGTATCGGCCTTCTTGGCTCGTTGCCAGCGAGTGGTGCGGCCGTCGGGCGGGCGGCTCTGGCCGGGGTGGTAGAGGTGCTCGCGTCGTCCGTCGATTCGCCTTCCGATGATCTCACCGCGCCGTTGCCACTTCTTGATCGTGTCAGTCGTGACGCCAAACTGATCTGCCAGCTCGGCGAGGGTCAGCATCCCTTGACCACGCAGCCGGATGCGTAGGTTGGGGATGCTGCGGGCCCGGCACAGGGCAGTGAGTGACGGAACGGTGAATGGTTTGCCCCACCCGCCGGTGAGTCCCTGCTCGTTGAGGACTTTGACCGCCTCGTCGAAGGTGTGGTCGGCGAGCAGCTCGTCGATGAGGGCGACCGTGGCCTCGGGGGTGGTGTGCGCTTCCCAGGCTTGTAGCGGCCGGGGCACGGTCAGGGTGTGCTCGACTCCGCCGGGCAGACGGACCTGTGCGGTGATGTGGGCGTCGGTCTTGATCAGGGTGACGTCGGTGACCAGCAGGCGGATGAGCCGTTTGCGTTCCCGCATCGGAGTGGCCGGGTCGCGCCAGAGGGCAGGCAGATCGCCGGCCAGGGCGCGGATGCGGGCTTGTTGGGTGTCGTTGAGCGGGACGGCACCGGTTTGGCTGGCGCGCTCGTAGTCGTCTTGGGCGTCGGCGAGCTCACGCAGTTTATGGTTCCAGTCGGCCTCGAGGGTCTCTGCGACGAGGCGGTTGGTGGGGTCGACGGCAAGGTAGCGGCGGCGGGCAGTATCGGTCGCGTAACGGGCGCGCTCAACAACTGCGGCGCGGATGCGGTCGGCGTCGGCAGCCCGGGCGGTGAGCTCCGCTCTGACGGCGAGGGCGGCCTCGATGGCGAGCGGGGTGAGCTCATCAAGCACGAGGGCGGCGACAGCGGCGTCGACACCGGATCCGCACACCGCCTGGCACGGTGGTGTCCCCGTGGCGATCCCCTCGCGTTGGCAGGCGTAGTCCGGAACGAGGCTTCCGTCGCAGCGTTGGTGGTAGCCGACGGTCATCCGTCGGCCGCACTTGCCGCAGACGACGAGGCCTTGCAGCAGGGCCGGTCCCTCCCGAGCCGGACCGGCGCGGCGTTCCTCGCCGCGTGCCGCGGCGTTGGCGGCGAGGCGGGCTTGGTTGGTGTCGAACTGCTCGAGGCTGATGTAGCCGGGATGGGCATCGGGGATGAAGGTGGTCCACTCGTCGCGGGGTTTCATGACGGCGTGGTGCCGGCCGTCGATGTCAGTCACCTGGCGACGACGGCCGTAGAAGTAGGCGCCGGCATAGCGGGGGTTGTGCAGCACGAACAAAGCATGGTCGTGGCGGAGCGGCGACCAGTACAGCTCCCCGGCGTGGGGCCCGGCGGAGTGCCGTGCGGGGAAGGTGAGCCCTTCAGCGGCGAAGGCTTTGACCACGGCGGTGGCCGAGCCGGTGGCCTCGAAGGTGGCGAACAGGTGGGCGATCACCTTGCGGACTCCGGCGTCGGGGTCCAAGGCGACGGCGCGGCAGGCGTCGTAGACGAAACCCACGGGCAGGCGCACGGCCAGCTCCCCGCGGGCCGCCTTGGCCAGGATCCCGCCTTGAAGGCGGGCGCGGATGAAGTGCAGCTCCGCCTCGGACATGGTGCCCTTCAACCCGAGCAGCAACCGGTCGTTGATCGTGCCCGGGTCATAGAGACCGTCCTCGTCGCAGATCAGCGTGTTGGTGAGGGAGCAGAGTTGCAGCAGCCGGTGCCAGTCGGCGTTGTTGCGCGCCAGGCGCGAGCACTCGAGGCCCAACACGATTCCCGCCTTGCCGAGCGAGACGTCGGCAACGAGACGCTGAAAGCCCTCCCTGTCCGCCGACGACGAGCCGGATTGTCCCTGGTCGACGTCGATGACCACGACCCGCTCGCCCGGCCAGCCGAGGGCGACCGCCCGGCCCCGCAGGTCGTACTGACGGCGGGAGGACTCGGTGTTGTTGGCGACCTGGTAGAGACTCGATTGGCGAACATAGAGATATGGGTCGCGGCGCAAGTGATCGGCTGTCACCTTGCTCGAGGTGTCAATCATCAGGGCTACCCTTCAGCTCGGGGTTTGGGCGTGGTTCTTCATGCGTGGGCGAGTGCCATCTGGGCGAGCACGGCGACGATCGCCGCGGCACGGGGCAGGGACGACAGCGCAGCGGGGGGTGAAGGTGAGATCGAGGTGGACAAGAACTGGGTCGAGGGGGCGGACGGGTCGGGCCCTGTCGTCGCCTGCGGAGCCGACGGGGAGAGGGCGGCCCACGCGGCCATCCAGGCCGCTATCCCCCGGCCGGCGAGCACGGCGTGGCCGAACCGCCACCCATCGGGCCGGCCGGTGAGGACCCGCTCACGCAAGCACTCGTATCCGGCCACAACGGCGGCGGGATCGGCACCTCGGCGCGACCCGGGAACGGGCTCAGCCACTTTTGGGGCTCCGGGCTGCCTCCCGGCGGGCGAGCGCGCGCTCGATCGAGCGAGGGTGCACCGATACGCCGAAGCGCTCTGTCACCGCCGCGGCCAGCTCGGCCGGGCGCAGACTGCGATCGGCCGAGCGCCGCTCCTCGAGGTGGTCGAGCACCTCGTCGGTGAGCTTGTGGGCTCCCCGGGGCCCCGGCTTGGCGGGCAGGAGGCCGGCCAGCCCGCCGTCTCCCAACGCCGCCGCCGCGCTGTAGTAGGACTGCCGCGATAGCCCGAAGGCGCCCGCGGCAGCGCTGACCGAAACGCCCTCGGCCTCCACCCGGCGCACCATCTCGTACTTCACCTGCACCAGGTCGCGCGCGTCGAAGAAGTCCGAGGAGGCGAACGCCTCGTCGCTGACCGTCTCGGGATGGGGATTCAGCGTCCGAGAGCGGGCCAACTCCTCGGCCTTGGGATCCGGTGCTCGCCTGGCCACTGCGCCTCCTCTGTCGTATTGTCCAGACGATTATGCTCCATATCTGTGGCCCAGGGGTGGACCTGCGGCGAGACGGATCGCTAGGTCTAGCACTTTATGGCCGGACCAGGCCGCTAGGCCGTCCAGGTAGGGGCCCACGATCGGCATAATCCCTTGGACACTCACGGCGAAGTCCGCTTGACGATGAGCGGGTCCCCGGCCAGGCGCTCAGCGACCAGGCGCACCACCAGCTCGGATAGCTCCAGCAAGCCCTCGACGTGGAACGGCGACCGCCCGCCCGACACCACGACGAACGGGTCCGGCCCCACGACATCGGTCCACTCCGCCGGCAGCGAGACCAGCTCACCGGCGCCGTCGTAGAAGTAGACCCGGTCCAGCTGCCAGTTCTTGCGGCGCTTGACGAACTCGAACTCTTGACAGACCAGCGGGTGGAACGGGTGGGTTACCCGGACCCGCCCGAGGCTAGCGAGATCCCGGGTATCGGGTGCAGTTGACGGTGCGATCGAACGGGATCGCCGAGTCCAACAACGCCGCCATCGGCCGCCTCCGGGCCAACGCCCGCGGCTTCCACAGCGCCGAGGCCATGATCGCCATGATCATGCTCGACCGGGCCGGGATCGCCCCCGACCTCCCCTGGCGCCAACCGGCCGCCTGACCCTGAGCCCGTGCGCTTTCCCCGGAAGCGATGCTCCTGCATCGCTTCCCACCTGACCCCGCCATGCCCGGAAGGCGGGGTCAAGGCCGGCCGAAGGCCGTCCCGCAGGGACACGAAGCGCAGCGCAGTGGCCTTGACGCCACCTGGAGGACATGGCACCCGGCCCGCCCCCACCCCGGGGAACCGCACCCCCGGGGCCGGAGGCCCCAGAAACTGAGCCCCGCAAGGGACCGCCGGCCTCCCTACGGGCAACGACAACGACGAGCTCGCCACCGCTCGCCCTCCCAGCGCCTCCAGCGCCGCTCGGAACCCTGGAGAACCTCGCCGTGGGGAGCCCCGCGACCCACGACAACATCAGTTGTCCCGTTTTTTACGGGCTGGCTGACGGTCAGCGCCCCGACCAGTGGATGCGCTACATGAACCGGGGGCGGAAGAACTACAC
>JBOGFE010000480.1:0-5144 GCA_050741935.1 Acidimicrobiia bacterium
ACCTCCATCTTCCACCGCAAGAACTACTTCTATCCCGACATGCCGAAGAACTTCCAGATCTCCCAGTACGACGAGCCCGTCTGCGTCGACGGGTTCCTCGATGTCCCCGGGGTCCGGGGTGTCCCCGGAGCGACCGCGGAACGGGTCGGGATCGAGCGGGCGCACATGGAGGAGGACACGGGCAAGACCGTCCACGTCGGTGCCGGGGGCCGCATCCACGACGCCGACCACTCCCTGGTCGACTACAACCGGGCCGGCGTGCCCCTCATGGAGATCGTCTCCCGGCCCGACATCCGCTCCCCGGAACAGGCCCGGGCCTACGTCACCGAGCTGCGGGGGCTGCTCGGGGCCATCGGCGTCTCGGACGTGAAGATGGAAGAGGGCTCGCTGCGCATCGACGCCAACATCTCGCTGCGCCCGGCCGGGGCCGAGGCGTTGGGCACCAAGGTCGAGATCAAGAACATGAACTCGTTGCGCTCCCTGGCCCGGGCCCTGGAGTACGAGGCCGGGCGCCAGGCGGCGGTCCTGGCCGAGGGCGGCCGGATCACCCAGGAGACCCGGCACTGGGACGAGGAGGCGGGGCGGACTCACCCGCTGCGCTCCAAGGAGGAGGCCTTCGACTACCGCTACTTCCCCGAGCCCGACCTGGTGCCGCTGGCGCCGCCGGCCGAGTGGCGGGAGCGGGTGCGGGTCGCCATGCCCGAGCTGCCCGCCGAGCGGCGCCGGCGGCTGGTGGGGGAGTGGGGCATCAGCGACACCGAGGCCGGCGTGCTCCAGAGCGCGGGCCTGGCCGACTTCGCCGCCGCCGCGGTGGCGGCCGGCGCCCCGCCCCGGGAGGTGACGAACTGGGTCACCGGCGACCTGCTCGCCCATGTGAAGGAGGCCGGCCTCGAGCCTCGCGCGCTGGCCCTCACGCCCCAGGGCCTGGCCGAGCTGGTCGCCCTGGTGGGCGACGGCACCCTGTCCCGCCCGCTGGCCAAGGAGGTGCTGGCCGCGGCCCTGGCCGGCGAGGGGACCCCGAAGGCGGTGGTGGCGGCCCGGGGCCTGGCCCAGGTGAGCGACGAGGCGGAGCTCTCGGCGGTGGTGGACGGTGTCCTGGCCGCCCACCCGGCCGAGGTGGAGCGCTACCGGGAGGGGGAGGACAAGGACCGCAAGAAGCTGCGGGGCTTCTTCATGGGCCAGGTCATGGCGGCCACCAAGGGGCGGGGGAACCCCCAGGTCCTCAACCGGCTCCTCGACGACCGCCTGTGAGCCGGAATCGCCGGCGGCTCGTCCCGGGCCTGGTCGCGATCGCGGTGGCGGCCGCCGCCGCCAACGGCAGGCCGGCTTCGCGCGCCGGCAGCCCCCCGCCGGCCGTGCGACTGGTCGAGCGTCTCCGAATACGGGCGCCAGGCGGATGTGTGCGCCGTGATCGGGGGCTACGTCTCCCGCGGGTCCGCCATCCCGGCCCTCCGGGGCGCCTACGTCTTCGGTGACTTCTGCGGGCGCCACCTGCAGGGGCTGCGGGTGCTCCACGACGGGGTCCGGGACCACTTCACGATGAACGTCGACGTGGTGCAGCTGACCTCCTTCGCCGAGGACCGCGACGGCGAGCTGTACCTGACGTCGCTCGACGGCGGGGTGTTCCGCCTCGAGGCGGACCCCGCCGTGCCGGCGCCCCTCGACGAGCGGATGTCGGCCTAGTAGCCCGTGGTCGTCGTGACCTGATTCGGGGTCTCGACCTTCCCCTCGACCTTCACGCCGTCCCCGTCCGCGCTCCCGGAGGCGCTGCAGGCGGCGCCGGACAGGAAGCCGGCGGCGAGGAGGGCGGCCATGGCTCTGCGCAGCTTCGTCATGACAAGGGCGTTCCCCGCCGGTGGGAGGGGCAAACGACGGCGCCTCGGATCCTGCGCTCAAGTCTCGACGAAAACGAGACGATACGGTATCGTCTCGTAATGTGGAGCCGAAGGGGAGTGCCATGGTCCAGGAGGGTTACGACTTCACCCAGCGGTACCGGACGCTGGCCGTGCTCTGCCTCAGCCTCGTCATCGTGGTGGTGGGCAACACCGTCCTGAACGTCGCCCTCCCCACCCTGGTGCGGGAGCTGGGGGCGACGTCCAGCCAGCTGCAGTGGATCGTCGACTCCTACGCCCTCGTGTTCGCCGGCCTGCTGCTCACCGCCGGTGCCCTGGGTGACCGCTTCGGCCGCAAGGGCGCCCTGACCGCCGGCCTGGTGATCTTCGGGACCGCCTCGGGCGTCTCGGCCTTCGCCACCTCCGCGGACCAGCTGATCGCCCTCCGGGCGGTCATGGGCTTCGGGGCGGCCCTGATCATGCCCGCCACCCTGTCGATCCTGACCAACGTCTTCCCCCCGGCCGAGCGGGCCCGGGCCATCGCCATCTGGGCCGGCCTGGCCGGCGCCGGCGCCGCCTTCGGTCCCATCGCCAGCGGGTTCCTGCTGGAGCACTTCTGGTGGGGCTCGGTGTTCCTGGTCAACCTGCCGGTGGTGGCCGCCGCCCTGATCGCCGGCCGCCGCCTCGTGCCCCAGTCGAAGGACGCGGCCCAGCCGCCGCTCGACCCGGTGGGGGCCGTCCTGTCGATGGTGGGACTCGGCGCCCTCCTCTACGGGATCATCGAGGGCCCCAACCACGGCTGGACCGACCCTCTCACCCTGGCCTGGGGCGTCGGCGGCATCGCCATCCTGGTCGTGTTCGGCCTCTGGGAGCGGCGCACCCGTCACCCCATGCTCGACCTCGGCTTCTTCCGCAGCCCCATCTTCAGCTCGGCGGCGGGGGCCATCACCCTCATCTTCTTCGCCATGTTCGGCACCTTCTTCCTCTTCACCCAGTACCTCCAGCTGGTGCTCGGCTACGGCACCCTGGAGGCCGGCGTGCGCATGCTGCCCATGGCCTTCACCATGATGGTGGCGGCGCCCTCCTCGGCCCGCCTGGTGGAGCGCTTCGGGGCCCGGCGGGTGGTCACCATCGGGCTCAGCCTGGTGGCCGTCGCCCTGCTCCTCCTCTCCACCGTGGCCGTCGACACCCCCTACTGGCGCCTGGTCCTCAACCTGATGGTGATGGCCGCCGGCATGGGGCTGTCCATGGCTCCCTCCACCACCGGGATCATGGCCTCGCTGCCGCTGGGCAAGGCCGGGGTCGGCTCGGCCGTGAACGACACCACCCGGGAGCTGGGCGGCGCCCTGGGCGTCGCCGTCCTCGGCAGCCTCCTGGCCTCCCGCTACGCCGGGGTGCTGGGTGACGCGGTGGGCGGGCTGGTCCCCGCCCCCGCCCTCGAGGTGGCCAAGACGTCACTGGGCGGGGCGCTGGGTGTGGCCGCCACGCTGGGCGGGCCGGCCGGCGAGAACCTGGCCGCCGCCGCCCGCATCGCCTTCGTGGACGCCATGTCCACCACCATGACCGTGGCTTCGGCCGTCGTGCTCCTGGCCGCCTTCCTGGTCAGCCGCTACTACCCGGAGCGGGTCGGCACCGAGCGGGTCGACGCCCACGCCGGAACGGAGCCCGAGGCGGCATGACCGCCCCGGCGCCGGTGTCCGAGGCTCTGCCCGTCCGGGGCCGGCCCCGCAGCCGCCGCTCGGAGGAGGCCATCCTCGACGCCACCCTGGGCCTGCTGGGCGAGGTGGGCTTCTCCGGCCTGACCATCGACGGCATCGCCGCCCGGGCCGGGGTGGGCAAGGCCACCATCTACCGCCACTGGCCGGGCAAGGCCCACCTGGTGGTGGACGCCTTCCGGTCCCGCATCCCCCCGATGGCGGTGCCGGACACCGGCAACCTGCGGGAGGACCTCCTCGCCGTGACCGGCTTCCTGGTCCACGGGCTGGCCCAGTCGCCTCTGGCCCGCATCCTGCCCGCCCTGGTCGAGGCGGCCGAGCAGGACCCGGAGCTGGAGCGCCTGTTCAAGGAGCTCGGCGCCGAACGCCGGGCTGTCCTCCTCGGGGTGCTGCAGCGGGCCGGGGACCGGGGCGAGCTGCGCCCCGGCCTGGACCTCGAGCTGGCCCTGGAGCTCATCACCGGGCCGATCTTCGCCCGCCGGCTGGTGATCCGCCGCCCCCTCAACCCGGAGTACGCCGAATCTCTCGTCGACGCCCTGCTGGTGCTGTTCCGCCCGTAGGTCAGTCTCCCCGGGGCCGGGGGGCGTCGGGGCGGGGGCCGGAGGCGAAGCGGGCCAGGCCGGCGAACATCTCGGACTCCCGGACGGTGGGGCGGCACCGCCCCGACTCCAGGAGCAGCCCGTCATCGAGGTTGAGGCCGAAGGTGCCCAGCGCCGCGGCCCGGTCGGCCCGCAGGCTGGCCTGGGGGTACTCCGTCATCCGTTCGGCCAGCTCCAGGGCCCGGGGGAGGGCCTGGCCGGCGGGGACGACCTCCTGGACGAGTCCGATGGCCTGCGCCCGGCGGGCGTCGATGCGGATCCCGGTCTCGAGCATCCACAGGGCGTTGCCCTGACCCATGATGCGGGGGAAGCGCTGCGTGCCCCCGTCGATGAAGGGGACGCCCCAGCGGCGGTTGAGGGCGCCGAACTCGGCGTTGTCGGCGGCGATGCGGAAGTCGCACCAGCACGCCAGCTCCATCCCGCCGGCGAAGCAGTAGCCCCCCACGGCGGCGATGGTGGGCTTGCCCGGGTCGAGGTGGGCGAAGCCCATGGGCCCGGCCCGCTCGGTCCAGGGGTGGTCGAGGATGCCGTCGACGTTCTTCAGGTCGGCGCCCGAGCAGAACGACACCTCGCCGGCGCCGGTGATGACGAGGACGTTCTGGGTGTCGTCGGCCCCGAAGGCGACGATGGCCTCGGCCAGGGCGACGGCCGTCTCGGCGTCCACGCAGTTGTGGACCTCGGGTCGGTTGAGGGTGAGGACGGTCACTGCCCCGCGCTGGTCGGTCGTGATCTTGCCCATGCCTGTGGCCTCCCGGTACCTCAGGGGAGAGGCTAATGGGCCACCATCCCGGGCAGAGAGGCGTGCACGGCGGGGGAGACGGCCACCGTCCTGGTGCCGTCGGACGGGGCCGCCCCGCCCAGGGGCAGGCCGAGGAACAGGGCGGCGGCGGTGGTGGCGACGGCGGCGACCGGGGCCCACCGGCGGGTGCTGTCGGGTCGGTTGAGGGTGAGGACGGTCACTGCCCCGCGCTGGTCGGTCGTGATCTTGCCCATGCCTG
>JBOGFE010000481.1:0-2945 GCA_050741935.1 Acidimicrobiia bacterium
GGGCGGCGAGAAACACCACCAGGTCGGAGGCGAGCGAGGCGATATCGCTGGAGGTGCTCATCTCGACCCTTCAGAAAAGAGCCCGCCCGGGGGGTCTATAAACACCCAAAGGTTACCGGAGTCGCGCTCTCCCATCGGTGAGTGCGAATGCCTTCGCGGCATTGATCCCGCTTCGTTCCCTGCGTTGACGTCTTCGTTCCTTCCTTTACGTACTATCGCCCGATGGCACGATCCGCATCCCCTGCTGCCGGCGTCCGTCCCCTACGTCTCGTGGCGCACGTCCTGCCCGTCCTCATCCTCGTCCAGGCCTTCATCGCCGGCCGGGCCCTCTTCGGGGGGTGGAGCATCACCGTCCACGGCGTGGTCGGCAACGTCACCTTCCTCTTCGCCCTGGTCACCCTGGTCCTGGCCTGGCGGAGCGGCCAGCGTCCGGCGACGGTGGTCGCCGCCGTCCTGGTGGCGCTCATCACGGCCCAGATCGGCCTCGGCTACTCCGGCCGGGAGAGCCTCGAGGCCGCCGCCTGGCACGTGCCCCTGGGCGTGACGATCTTCGGGCTCGCCGTCTACCAGCTGACTCTGATCCCCCGGGGCTGATCGACCGCCCGGCTACGAACCGGGCGGAGTCGAGGGCAGAGCCAGGCCGCTGCCGCCCAGGTCCTCCAGGGCGGCGAGCGCCTCATCCAGGGTGGCGACGGGGACGATCCGCATCTTGCCGGCGTAGGTCTTGGCCTCGGCGGCCTCGTCCGGGGGGACCAGGAAGGCGATGGCACCGGCCCGCCGGGCCGTCACCGTCTTCTGGGCGACGCCACCCACCAGGCCGACGTCGCCTTCCTTGTTGATGGTCCCGGTGACGGCCACCGCCCGGCCGCCGGTCAGCTCGCCCGGGCTCAGCTCGTCGATGAGGGCCAGGGTGAAGGCGAGGCCGGCCGAAGGCCCGCCGACGTTGCCGGTGTCGATGGACACCGACACCGGGAACTTGTAGCTGATCTGGTAGGTCTCGAGGACGATCCCGATCCGGGCCGAGCCGTCCCCGGCGTCGGCGGCGGTGACGGCGACCTCGTGCTCGGTCTCGCCCCGCCGGAAGCGCAGGTTGACCGTGTCCCCCGCCTTGTGCTGTCGCACCCGGTTCACCGCGTCCTCGTGCAGGGCGACGGCCTGGCCGTCCACGGCCAGGATCACATCGCCCACCTCGAACTGCGCCGCCGCGGGGCTGTCGGGCTGGATCTGGATGACCGCCGCGCCTTTCCCGTCGAGGCCCACCCGGTAGCCCAGGCGCTCCAGGGCGACCTTGGTGGCCGTCAGCTTGGAGAGGTCCATGGCCTGGATGTTGATCTCGCGGACTTCCTCCCTGGGTTGGCCCCCGGTGATGCGCTCCTCGGGGACCACCTCGATCTCGTCGTCGAGCCAGCCCCGCAGGGCCTCGTAGACGTTCACGTTGCCGGTGAGCGAGACGGTGGTGAACAGGATGGCGCCCTCGGGGTCGTACACCGTCACCTGGGGGTCGTCGACCTTGATGAGCTGGGCCACGCCCCTGGCCTCACCCGGCGCCAGGAGGAAGTACGGCACCCGGATGAAGGCGAAGATGATGGCGGGGACCACCCCCATCACCGCGGCCAGGGCGAACAGCCAGCCTCGCTTGCGCCACGCCCAGGAAGCGAGGGGTGGTGGTGGGGGCGGGGGAGGGAGTTCGGGACCCTCCGGGCCGAGAAGGGGTTCGATGGCCGTCTCCGGGGGACGTGGGAACCGTTGGACTCTAGCCCCAACCCCCTCCCCGGAAGGTGGTCCGGGAGGGGCCCCGGTCACGCCGGCCGCGAGGAGACGAAGGCGCCGCGCACCACGTAGCGCTGCCGGGCGCTACCCGGCGGGTGGCAGGCGAAGAGGGTGATGGTGGCGTCCGGGGTGGGCGTCACGATATGGACGTCCTTGGGGGTGACGACCTCGAACCCGGTCATGTGGTAAGTGAAGACCCCGTCGTTGGTCTCGAAGATGATCTCGTCCCCCGGCACGAGCTCGTTGATCCGCCGGAACGGGTGCGAGTGGGTGACCCGGTGGCCGGCGAAGACGGCGTTGCCGAGCTGTCCGGGCCGGGCGCTGCCCGGCCAGTGACCGGGACCCTGATAGATGACGGTGAGCGTCACGCCCTCGAAGATCGGGTGGTCGAGTCCGATCTTGGGGATGTGGATCTTCCCGATCTGGACGATGGGCTCCTTGGCCCTCGGTTCCTTCGGGGGGGCGATCGGCTGCGTCTGGGGCGCCGGCGCGGCCACCGCCACCGTGCTCGACGTGCTGGCCGGCGACGTGGTCGTCGTGCCTTCGACCGCCACCAGGGTGGGGGCGTCGAAGGCCAGGTCGGCGGGGGTGGGGTTGGAGCGCATGACCGCCACCGTGGCGCCGCCGACGAGCACGATGGCGGTGAGGGTGGCGAGCACGAGGGCCAGGTCGCCCTTGGGCAACCGGCGGGCCGCGCTCCGCAAACCCTTCAACGACACCAGGAGGAGGCGGACGGGCAGGAGCGCGACGCGGCGCGACAGCAGGATCGGTCGGCCCTCCGGCCCGGTCGGGGCGTTCTCCATCGGCTCGGTGTTCGACTCCCTCACGGCCGAACCCTCCCATGGGCTACGAGGGACGCGGGCCCCGGCCACCGGCCCAGCGCAGATATCCATAGAGTACCGGCCGAAGGAAGGCCCGGATCGTCGCCGTGGCCGGTTTGCGAAGAGGTGTCCCCACGGGTCCCCCGTCCCGATCCCCCAGTGACATCGACTGGCCCGCCGGCGCCCTGGACCGGGCGGCGGCCGCCGCCGCCTTCGGGTTGCGCCGGCCGGTGCGGGCCGGGACCGCCGCCGCCCTCCGCCACCTGGTCGGCACCGACCCCGACCCCCGGGTGCGGTCGGCGGCCCTGGGCGCACTGGTGCGGATCTCGAAGCGGCGGGCGGTCGGGCCCTGGG
>JBOGFE010000482.1:0-11188 GCA_050741935.1 Acidimicrobiia bacterium
ATCCGGGACAGGCGCCGCGCCTCGTCCCGCAGCACCGGGTTGGCGGCCACGGCGGCGGCCGCGGCCGCACCGGCCACCATCCCGCCGGCGGCCACGATCTTGGCGGCCCGGGTGACGTTCACGGCCGGGGAGACTAGGCGCCCCGGCGGTCGGGCTCAGACCAGGGTGAAGCCGGAGAGGGCGACGCCCAAGGCGCCGGCACCCATCAGGGCGACGATCATGAGCAGGCCGATCACGGCCCAGCGGTCCGGGGCCCCCGCCGGAACCTCCGGTTCCGGTGGGGTGAAGCGGTGTTCTCGTTCCGACACCGGCATCCCGTCCACTGCACCCCTCCCACCCTCGGTTCCGCCCAGGGTCCTCGCCTGCCCCGCCTCGGCCCGGTCCGGAAATGCGCCGGACGCCGATCCAGGGGTTGCCCTGGTATCGGCGTCCGGTTGGTGCCGCTTGAGGCCGTTTTGGCCGGTTAGGAGTTCGGGGCGTTGCCGAAGCCCCGCACCGTGCCCTCGCTGAAGGCCAGCCAGTAGCCCAGGCCGCCGGGCGTGGCCGCGATGCCGACCCCGACCCCGGCCGGCGGGTGGCTGGCCGTGCTCCCGAAGTAGTCGGCGTCGCCGAAGGTGAAGACCCCGCCCTCGCTCGACATCAGCCAGTAGCCGTCACCCGAGGGTGTGGAATCCATGGCCACCACCGGCTTGGCCAGGAACTCGTTGGCCATCGTGCCCTTGAAGGGGGCGTTGCCGAAGGTGAAGATCCCGCCGTCGGCGGCCACCAGCCAGTAGCCCTGGCCCGAGGGGGTCACGTCCATGCCCACTACCGGCTTCTTCAGGATGACGTTGCCCGTCGAGCCCTTGAAGACGGCGTCGCCGAAGGTGAAGATCCCGCCGTCGGCCGCCACCAGGTAGTAGCCCTTGCCGGTGGGGGTGGACGCCATGCCCACCACGGGCTGGTTGAGCTTGACGTTGCCGGTGGAGCCCCAGAAGTCGGCGTCACCGAAGCTGAAGACCCCGCCGTCGGTGGCCACCATCCAGTAGCCCTTGCCGCTGGGCGTGGGGGCGATGCCCACCACCGGCTTGTTCAGCCTGATGTGGCTGACGTCGCCGTAGTCGACGGCGTTGCCGAAGGTCTTGATCTCGCTGTCGGCCTCCGCCGTCCACCAGCCGAGCCCGGTCGGTGTCCGGCCGATGGCCTGGACGCCCTTGATCTCGGGCGCCGGAGGCGGCGGCGGCGGCGCCGGCGCCTGCCCGTCCACCCGGGTGAAGTTGGCGGTGTAGGTGGCGTTGGCCGTCCCGGTGATGATGTCGTGCGTCTGGGCCTTGCCGTCCGACCAGGAATCGAAGCGGTAGTAGCGGTCGGAGAACTGCTGCGGGCTCGGGGCGTGGAGCTGGATGCGGTAGCCCGGCCAGGACGAGAACGTCCCCTGACCCATGTACATCAGGTCGTTGGCGAAGAGCCGCAACGGCGTGCTGCGGTTGTCCTGGATGGTGATCTGGACCTTCTTGGGCATCAGGTCACGGCTCACCGTGCGCTGGATGCCGGTCGAGTCGGTGACGGTGAGGATGGCCTCCAGCTTGCTGTCCTTGGCCGCGTCCAGGTCCTCGGGCTCGGGGTAGTGGAAGCTCAGCGTCTTGCCCGGGAGCGGACCCAGGAACGGGTGGGTGTGGGTGTTGTTGTGGTGGCGGATCACGGTCCAGGAGAAGTGCGAGCCGTCCAGGGTCTCGTTCGGGTCGCTGGCCGACGCCGAGAGGTTGACCATGTCGTTGATGGCGAAGGTGGCCGTGGTCGAGGGGGTCAGGATGGTCGGCGCCGGTGGGTGCCCCACCTCGATGACGTGGGTCGCCTCCACCGACATGTGGGCGTCGTCCTGCACCCGCAGGTGGGCGGTGAAGGCACCCTCCCCGTAGGTGTGGGTGGTGACGGGCTCCTCGGTGACCTGGACCGGCGAGCCGTCACCGAAGTTCCAGTGGTAGTCGAGGTCGTCGTTGTCGGGGTCGGTCGAGGCCGAGCCGTTGAAGGTGACGGTGGTGGGGACCGCGGTCGAAGTCATGGGCGAGGCGGTGAAGCGGGCCGTCGGCGGCAGCTCGCCGGGCGTGGCCTTGTGGATGCGCCGGACGGCGTCGCCTTCCTCGAAGGTCGTGTAGTACAGGGCCTGGGAGCCCCGGAAGGGCCCGAACTGGATGTGCACGGCACTGCTGCTGCCGAGGTTCTCGACGAAGGGGATCATCTGGAAGCCTCCCCCCGACTTGGGGGCGAGACGGAGGATCTTCCCGCACACGAAGTCGGCGAAGAGGTAGGACCCCGAGTAGGGGGCACCCCACAGGCCGTTGGGAACGAAGGCGCCGCCGACGATGGACGAGCAGCCCGTGGCCGCGTGGTTGTAGTCGAAGATGGGGTTGGTCAGCCCGTCGACCACCGAGCCGTCGGCCGAGGGATAGCAGGTGATGGTGGAGGCGTTCTTGCAGTGGCCTTCCCGGATGTTGTAGCCGTAGTCGGCGCCCTTGGCCCCCAGGTCGATCTCCTCCCAGAGGCTGGTGCCCACGTCGTTGATGTAGAAGGTCTGGGTGCCGGGCTGGAAGGCGAAGCGGAACGGGTTGCGCAGCCCGGTGGCGAAGATCTCCTTGCAGCGCCCGGTGCCGCCCGGGACCCCGGCCGGGTCCCCGCACTTCCGGCCGTTGGCGTCGGCGGCGTAGGGGTTGGAGGCGGGGATGCTCCCGTCCCGGTTGATGCGCAGGATCTTGCCGTAGAGCAGGTCGGTGCGCCGGGCGTTGGGGTTGGCCGACTGGCAGTCGTTCATCTCCGGGTACTTGCACCCGCCGTCGCCCACGCTGATGTAGAGCAGCTTGTCCAGCGGGCCGAAGGCCAGGTGGCCGGCGTTGTGGATGCCGATGGAGACGATGTGGTCGAGGAGGACCACCTCGCTGCTCAGATTGATGGTGTTGTCGTCGTTCAGAATGAACTTCGAGACCCGATTCTCCGGAAATTCCGAAATGGGCGCTCGATCCGGATCGTTGAATATCGGACATCCCAACTTCACCTTATGGGTGTAGTACACATAGATTGTCCGATTGGTGGCGAAGTCGGGGTCGACGACGATGCCGGTGAGGCCCCGCTCCCACTCCGCGCAGATCTCCGGCGCCAGATCGATGGCCTGGCCGAGGAAGACGTCGTCCTTGTAGACCATGATCTGGCCCATCTTCCCCGTGACCAGCATGCGCCCGTCGGGCGTGAAGTCCAAGGCCGTGGGCTGGCTCAGGTTCGTAACCACGGCTTCGTCGATGAACCCGGGAGGCACCACCGGTTCCCCGGCCTGGGCCGGTGTGGCCCGGATGATGGCCAGCGGCGACAGCACGAGCGCCACGATCAGCGCCAAGCGCAGGCGCGGGTTGCCCAAGAGTCCTACCCCAGCTCGCATGGCACCTTTAACCCTTCAGCCCTGGATTGCCTGGTAACAGCACAGAGATTTCGGGCTAGAGAGGTGTAATTCCTTCTCGTCCGAATCGCCGGGGATTTTGGGCTATGCGAAGGTGCGCATCAGTTGCGGGGGGGCAAAACCGGCAATTCCAGACGAGGTCGACGGGCCACGTCGGCGGTGAGGGGCCGGTGCTTACGGAGGGCGGAGCGGGCCAGGGCGACGGCCTTGTCGAGCTGGGGGTCCTTCCCGGCGGCGTGGTCCTGGGGGCGGATGTCGACCTCCACGTCGGGGTCGGTGCCGTAGTTCTCCACGCTCCAGCCCACGTCGGAGAACCAGAAGGCGTACTCGGGCTGGGTGGTCAGGCTCCCGTCCACCAGCATGTGCCGGGGGGAGATGCCGATGACGCCGCCCCAGGTCCGCTTGCCCACCACCGGCCCGAGGCCCAGCAGCTTGAAGCAGTGGGTGAAGATGTCGCCGTCCGAGCCGGCGTGCTCGTTGGTCAGCGCCACCAGCGGCCCGGCCGGGGAATCGGCCGGGTAGGGCTCGGGAGCGCCCCAGCGGCTGATGTCGAAGCCGATCCGGCGCCGGGCCAGCTTCTCCAGGACGAGCTGGGACACGTGGCCGCCGCCGTTGAAGCGGACGTCGACGATGAGGGCGTCGCGCTCCACCTCGGCCAGGTAGGAGCGGTGGAACTCGGCGTAGCCGCGGGGGCCCATGTCGGGGACGTGCACGTAGCCGACCCGCCCCCCGCTGGCCTCGTGGACCCGGGCCCGGTTGGTCTCGACCCACTCCCGGTAGCGGGCGGGTCGCTCGTCCCGCAGGGTCAACACCACCACCGCCCGCCGGCCCTCGCCGTCGGCCCCGGCCACCGTGAGCTCGACGGCCAGTCCGGCCTGGTTGACCAGCAGCTCGGGGGGCGTGCAGCCGGCGTCCACCGTCCGCCCGTTGACGGCCAGGAGCCGGTCGCCGGGGGAGATGCCGATACCCGGGTCCCGCAGGGGCGAGTCCGCCTCCCCGTCCCAGGGGTCGCCCGCCACCACGTGGGTGAAGCGCCAGACCCCGGCCTCCCCGTCCCAGTCGACGTCGGCCCCCAGGTGGCCGAGGGCGTAGGCCGGGGCCGGGCGGTAGTCGCCGCCGAGCTCGTAGGCGTGGGAGGTGCCGAGCTCACCCTGCAGCTCCCACATCAGGTCCGAGAACTCGAGGCGGGTGGCCACCTTCCCGATCAGGGGCACGTAGCGGTCGAGCATCGCCCACCAGTCGACCCCCGACATGTCCTCCACCCAGAAGTGGTCCCGCTGCAGCCGCCACGCCTCCTTGAACATCTGGGCCCACTCCAGGCCGGGGTCGACCGACACCCGCACCCGGTCCAGGTCGAGCCAGCCCGTCCGCCGGCCCGGCCCCTCGCCCTCGCCGTCGGCCGGCTTCTCCCCCGCCTTGACCACCCGCAGACGGCGGGCCGACCGGTAGGCGAGGGTGTGGCCGTCGCGGGAGACCTCGAAGTGGGAGATGCCGCCGACCAGGGTGTCGTGGCGCTGCTCGGCGAGGTCGTAGACCTCGATGATGCCCCGGGGCCCGGCCCCGGAGTTGGCCAGGGGATCGCGACCCAGGCTGCCCTGCACCGGCCAGGCGGTCAGCAGGATCTTGCCCTTCACCCCCACCACCTGGGTGTAGCGGCCCTCGGGCACGGGCACCGCCACCACCCGCTCGCCGATCCCGGCCAGGTCGATGCGGAGCTCCGGGGTGGCGCCCTTCTTCTCGGTGTCCTTGTCGTTCTGGTCGGCGGTCTTGCTGTCGGCGGTCTTGCTGTCGGCGGTCTTGCTGTCGCCGGTCTTGCTGTCGCCGGTCTTGCTGTCGCCGGTCCTGTCGTCGGCGGTCCGGGGCCCGAACCCCCGGGGGCGGGGGACGAAGGGCGACGGTTCCCCGGCGGTGAGCGTGACCAGGTAGGGCCGGACCGACTTGGGGAAGCCGAGGTCGAAGTACAGGGCGTCGTAGACGGGGTCGAAGGTCCGGTAGGACAGGAAGTACAGGAACCGGCCCTCGGGGTCCCACGACGGGTGGATGTCGCGGAACTCGGGCCGGGTGACGACATGGACGTCGCCGCTGTCCAGCTCGCACAGCTTGATGGAGACCGTCTTGTTCGACTGGGCGCAGGCGTAGGCCAGCCACCGGCCGTCAGGCGACCACACCACGCCGTTGAGGTGGCCGTGCTCCGAGCGGTCCAGGAGCCGGGAGGTCCCGGCCTCGAGGTCGACGAGGTGCAGCTCGTGACGGTGGTTGGCCACCGCCACCCGGCTGCCGGCCGGCGGCGTCGCCAGGTCGGTGATGCACCCCAGCGACAGGCCCTCGAGCCGGCGGGGTTCCTCCCCCGGGCGGTGGACCTCGATGCCGTCCTCGCCCCCCTCGTCGGAGACGACGACCAGTGACGAGCCGTCGCCCACCCAGCGGGCCAGCCGGTAGCGCACCCCGTCGGGCCGGCCGTGCTGGCGGACGGCCTCCTCCCACAGGGGCATGGTGAAGAGCTTCCCCCGGGTCTCCAGGGCGATGGTGTGGCCGGCGGGATGGAGGGCGAAGCCCGACAGGTAGCGGTCGGCGGGGACGAAGCGCCGGGAGCGCTGCACCCGGGGGCTGCGCAGGTCCACGTCGACGGCCGACGTCTCGTCCGACCCGGGGTCGTAGAGCCAGATCTCGGCCGCGTGCTGGTAGACGACGCGCTGCCCGTCGGTGCGGGCGAAGCGGGCGTAGTACTCCCCGTGGTCGGTGTGCCGGCGCAGGTCCTTGCCGGAGGGCAGGCAGGAGTAGAGGTTGCCGACCCCTTCGTGGTCGGAGAGGAAGAACACCCGGTTGCCGACCCACATGGGCGAGGCGGGGTTGCCGGGCAGCTGGATGAGCCGCCGGAACTTCCCGTCGCCCCGGCGGTCGATCCACAGATCGCCGGCCGTGCCGCCCCGGTAGCGCTTCCAGCGGGCCGGATCGGCGGTGTTGCGGCCGAGGACCACCGCCTCCCCCGGCCCGAAGGCGACCTCCCGGGCGGGGCCGAAGGGCAGGCGCTCCACCGGGCCGCCGGTGGGGGCGACGGCGTAGGGATGGACCATGTGGTGGAAGGGCTGGTCGGCCTCGGAGACGAACAGGACCCGCCCATCGGGGGTGAACCCCCGGACCAGCGACGATGCCCCCAGCCAGGTCAGCCGGCGGGCCGGGCCGCCCTGGGCGGGCATGCACCACACCTCGGGGTGGTGCTCGTCGCGGCTGGTGAAGGCGACCCACTCCGACGACAGGGCCGGGTGGCTGACCTCCGACAGGTTGGCCGTCAGCCGCCGGGCCAGGCCGCCGCCGGCGGGCACGACCCACAGGTCGTCCTCGGTGACGAAGGCGATCGTGTCGCCCCAGATGCTGGGATGGCGCAGGTACCCGGTGCTCGCAGCCATGGCCGGCAACTTAACAACCAGCACCGCACCGGGTTCACAATGGAAATCTGTTCCGAGAAGCGTGAGGGGGAGGTCAGCCGGTGGGTTCCGCTGCCGCCGCTATCGGCCCGCCGCTGGTGGGACGGGACCATGAGTTGGGCCAGCTGGAGGCCGAGCTCGACCGATCCCGGGCCGGCCGGTTCGGCACCGTGCTCGTCGTCGCCGATCCAGGGGTTGGGAAGACCCGGCTGGCGGGCGAGGTCCTGGCCCGCCACGAGCAGGCGTGCATCTGCCTTACGGCCCGGGCCCATCCCCTGGGGGACACCGCCCCCTTCGGCTTGTGGGCGGAGGCCTTCGAAAGCCACCTCCGGGCTTGCGACCCGGCGGAGGTGGTCCGACTGGGCGGCGGCCTCCTCGACGACCTCGCCGGTCTCCTGCGCAGCGCCGCCGCCACCCGCGGAGGAATCCCCGACAGGGAGCCGTCCCGTGCCCAGCTGATCGAGGGTCTGGCCGTCCTCCTCACCAACCTGGCCCGCGACAGCCCCGTACTCATCCTGCTGGACGACGTCCACGTGGCCGACGCCTCCTCCTGGAACGCCCTCGCCTACCTGGCCCGCAACCTGGCGAACCTGCCTGTGCTCGTGATCGCCGCCGCCCGCACCGGCGAGCTGGCTGCCCAAGCTGGCCCCACCCAGGCGGTCCTCGGCTTGGAGCAGGACGGGTCGCTGTGTCGGCTGGAGCTCCAGCCGCTGACAGAAGCCGCCATCGCCGAACTGGCCGAGTCCATGGTCGGCCGTTCGCCGCCGGCGGCTCTGATCGGCTGGCTCATGGACCGCTCCCGCGGGAATCCGCTCTTCGCCCGGGGTCTGCTTCAGGCGCTGCTCGACGAAGGCGCCGACCTGAAGGCGCCCCAGCTCCGACGCCTGCCGGAAGGGCTGGCCGAGCGGGTCGCGGCCGGGGTCGACGGGCTGCCCGGCACCGCCCGGGACATGGTGGAGCTCCTCGCCGTGCTGGGCCGTCGCATCGAGCTGGGCGACCTCGTCGATGTCAGCGGCCAGTCGCTCGCCCAGGTCGGGCCCATCCTGGACGGACTGGTCCGGGAGCGGTTCATCCTTGCCGCGGAGCGGGGCCGGGCGGTGACCTACGAGGTCCTCCATCCCCTCGTCCAGGACGCCATCTATCAGGGACTCGAAGCGGCCCGGCGCCACGGGCTCCACCGGCACGTCGGCCGTTCCCTCCTGGCCGCCGGACAGCTGGGCGAGGCGGCGCCCCACTTCGCCCGGTCGGCAGAGGTGGGCGACACGGAAGCCATCGAAGCCCTGTGCGGGGCAATGCGACAGGCCGAGGACCGGCAGGCCTACCGGGAGGCCAAGCAGCTCTACCTGGAGGTCGGGAACCGCCAGGGGGCGTTGCTGGCCGGCCTGGAGGAGATCTTCGCCCAGGTCTTCGCGGGCCCATGCGGGAGGTGGGTACCGGACTCCCAGCCACTGGCGGAGGTGGCCCAGGCCGCGGGTGACCGTCTCGCCACCATGCACATCGTGGGACGAGGGATCGGTTGGGGGGGCTTCTGGACCGGCCGGTTCGACGAGGCGAAGCCCGCCTTCCAGCGCGCCATCGACCTCGCCCGGGAGGACGGCAAGACCTATTTCCACTCGCTCTGCCTTGGCGGGATGGGTTTCACCCTGGCCTTCGAGGGCAACATCGCCCAGGCGGGCCGCTACCTCAGCGAGGCCAAGGCGGTCAACCCACAGTGGCGGGAGAGCCTGCTCCTCGAGTGCGAGATCTGGGTTCGCTGGCTCGCCGGGGACTTCGACGGGGCGTTGGGTTGCGCCTGGGAATCGGTGACGTGGAACACAAGCGGTGTGAGCCGGCGCCGGGGGCCCCCGTTCCCGTTCGCCGCGCTCGCCGCGATCGAGACCGCCCGGTTCTCCGAGGCGGAACGGCTCCTGGACGTGACCCGGTCCACCTTCGGCGAGCACCCCTTGGCGCTCGCCTTCCAGCTCTGCGCCCACGCTCAAGCCGTGCTCGACTGGCGGGAGACGCGAGACCGGCGGGTACTCCGCCACATCGAGGAAGCGGCCACCGAAATCCAGCGTGTGGAGTGGTATCCGTGGGCCGCCTTCGCCTTTCTCGACCTGGCCGAGATCGCCGCTGAAGCCGGCAACCCCGGAAGCGCGCAGCGGGCCACTGCCGGGCTCGAAGCCGTCGCGGGCAAGCTCGACCGCGACCTGTACCGGGCCCTGGCGGCGATGGGTCGGGCGTCGGCGGCGATCGCCGGAGGAATGCCGAAGGCGGCCATCGAGTCGGCCGAGCATGCCCTCGACCTCCTGCCTCCCGGCTACCACGCCTTCACCGGGCGGGCACTGGACCTCTTCGGTCGGGCCGTCGCCTCCACGGACCGCCGCCGGGCACGAACCTCCCTGGCACAGGCCGTCGGCGCCTTCGAGGCCTGCGGGGCTGCCGGCCGCCGGCAACGGACCCTCAAGGTGCTGGCCCGTCTCGGCAGCTCGGGCCAGAAGGCGGCGGCCGCCCTCGGCGCCGGCGCCCTGACCAGCCGGGAAACAGAGGTGGCCCAGCTGGCCGCCCGGGGCCACACCGCGCCCGACATCGCCCGGCGGCTCAGCATCGGGGACCGCACGGTGGAGAGCCACCTCGCTCGCATCTACGCCAAGCTGGGCATCACCTCCAAGGATGAGCTCATCGACCGGGCCGCCGGCCTCGGCCTGACCGACACGCCCTGACGGGGCGGCCCACCGGACCTCCGGATCCGTTCCGTACTCGATACGGGAGACGGTGGACGGCCCGTTCCATAGGGTGAGGCTGGAGAGAGGGCGCCCAGTGCGGACACGTCGTGATTTCCTCGCCTACCTCGGCGGCCTGACCGTGACGAGCGCCGCAGTCGTGGCGCTGCCCGATGCCCTGCGGATCCACGGCTGGTGGTCAGCGGCCTACGCCGAGGAGGGGGACGTCGTCCTCGACACCTACAACGGGCTGGCCGCCATGCTGTGGCCGGGCAACGACGGGTACTCGAAGGCACAGGGAGAGTGGAGCCAGCGCCCGGGCGCCATCGCGGCCGACACCGGCCGTCATCTCCGAAACGCGCTCGACGGGCTCGTGAGCCAGCCCTACGTGGTGCGGCGTGACCCGCGCGACCGTGTGCCGCTGTCGGGCTCCGTCGCCAGCGCCATCAACACCGTGGCGCTGACGGTCAACCCTGCGGCGGCGGGAGGCCCCTTCCTGTCGCCCTTCGCCCGGCTCCCGTTGGCCGACAAGGCGGCGGTCTGGCGGATCCTCGAAGAGGAGAGCCGGCAAGTCTCCGATCAGGATCCGGAGCACGGCCTCGGCGTGCTGCATTTCCTGTTCGGTGTGCTGCCCGGGTTGACGCTCTTCCTGGCCTTCTCGGAGATCGACGTCCTGGACCCGCAGACGCTGACGCTGGAGCGCCGGCCGGTCGGGTGGGACCATTCCGGCTATCTGCCGGGTCGCTCGGAGCCGCTCGAGGGTTGCGATGATTTCCTCGGCTACTACGGCGGCGGCCGGGGAATGGACGGCTGATGCGGGACGTCGTCGTCATCGGCGCCGGTGGCGGCGGGCCGATCGTGGCCAAGGAACTTGCGGCCCGAGGGCTCGATGTCCTGCTCCTCGAGGCAGGGCCACGCCACGTCCATCCGGAGCAGGAGTGGAGCCACTTCGAGAACGAGGCGGCTGGTCGCTTCCGCTGGGGTCCCGCCGACCGGACCAGGCCGGCGTGGCTGCGGGAGATGCCCTACAACGGCACCGTCGTGCAGCTCTCCGGCGTGGGCGGCACGACCCAGCATTACGCCGGCGCTTCCCCCCGGGCCATGCCCGGAGTCTTCACCGGCTACGACGGTACCGACGCCGGCGCCTATGACGTCGGTCACCGATTCCCGTTCACCTACGGCGAGCTGGTGCCCTTCTACGAGTGGGCGGAGCACACCCTTCCGGTCCAGACCGCGTCCATGGGAACCAAGGAGGCGCTCTTCTTCCGGGGTGCGGAACGGCTCGGGCTGCCGGTCAACGACAGCAAGGACATCGCTCGGGCGTCGTTCCGTCCGCAACCGACCGCCATCCTGCAGCCCGGCGGCAACGCCGGCCGCACCACCGACCCGAGCCGGCTCGTCTGGCCGCAGGCCACCGGTTGCACGCGGTGCGGGTATTGCTTCCAGGGCTGCTACCAGCCCCGCCAGGCGCCCCGGAACCTCAACGCCAAGCGCTCCACCGACAACAGCTACGTGCCCATGGCGCTCACGGCCAGCCGGTGGCAGCACGGCGGCCGCGACATCACCCTGATCACCGACGCCTTCGCCACCGCCATCGGCACCGGGCACCTTGGCGGCGAGATCGTGGCCCGCTCCGT
>JBOGFE010000483.1:0-4660 GCA_050741935.1 Acidimicrobiia bacterium
CCCCACGCGCTTCCCTCGCGCCGCTTCCCCCATCCCACGCGTCGTCGCGCTCTAGTGGAGGTTCCGTGTCCGAGACCAAGAACACAGACACCGTGCGAATCCGGCCCTGGGAAGACCCCGTGATCGACACCTTGGGCTTCGATCCCCGCTCCGCCTACTGCGAGCGGTTCTGGCTCCCGACGCTGGGGCCGACGGCCCTGTTGCTCATGCGCCGGTTCGCCGTCTGCTTCGACGAACATCCCGCCGGCACCGACCTCGGGCTGGCGGAGCTCGCCGCCGGGCTCGGCCTCAGCACGGCGACGGGCCCCAACGGACCCATCGGCCGCACCCTGGGTCGCCTGGCCCAGTTCGACCTGGCCCAGGAGAGCGACGGGGCCCTGGCCGTGCGCCGGCGGATCCCGCCCATCAACCGCCGCCACGTGCGGCGCCTGCCCGCCCATCTGCAACGGGCCCACGAGGAGTGGGTGGCGGCCCAGTTGACTGCCCCCCCGCTGGAGGCGGAGCGGCGCAACTCACGGCGCCTGGCCCTCACGCTGGTCGAGCTCGGGGAGGCTCTCGACGCCACCGAACGGACGTTGGGCGCCGCCGGTTTCCACCCCAGCATGTGCCGGGAGAGCAGCGCCTGGGCCTGGGACCGCCACCGCCGGGCCCGGGCCGACGCGCTGGCGGCGGCCGAAGCGCAACCGCCGCTGGAGCAGCGTCCGGCCGCCTGAGGGCTAACACTCCAGATTTTCGCGCCGCCTGCGGTGGGGCGCATGCGCTGTGCGTTCGCCGGGGTACTTCAGCGAATTGTCGAGTAAATTCGGGTGCCGGCCAGCTAGGGGAGGCGGCGTGCGCAAGGTCTTGGCCGCGATCGCAGGATTGGTCCTGCTCTGGACGCCGTCTGCCCTCGCGCCTTCCGCCACCGCCCACGAGGCCCACGACACCTGGTTCAAGTGGCGGGAGCCCGAGAACAACTCGGACGTGTCGGGCGAGAAGGTCAAGCTGCGGGCCAAGGTCCACTTCGAGGAGGGCGTCAGGCGCTGGATCCTCGAGGTCCTGCCCCCCGAGGGCTACGGGACGATGAGCTCGTGGGGCACGGTGTGTGAGACCAGCGAGAAGGAGCAGAAGGAGAAGGACAAGCCCCGGACCGTCGAGATCGCCTGTGAGTGGAACAGCTCCACCTATCCCGACGGGAAGCCGTCGCGCAACCACGCCTACCGGGCCCGGGTCACCGCCTGGAACGACGCCGCGCCGAAGTCCGAAGGGGGCGGAGGCTCCGAGGGCGGTGGGTCCGGGGGGGAACAGAGCAAGTCGGACGTCAGCACCCAGGCGAAGAAGGACGACGAGACCACGACATCGTCGACCAGCAGCAGCAGCAGCAGCACGACCAGCAGCAGCAGCACGACCAGCAGCAGCAGCAGCAGCACGACCAGCAGCAGCAGCAGCAGCAGCACGAGTTCGAGCAGCACGACCACGACGACGACCCCGACGACCACCACCGCTCCCGAGGGTGAAGGCACGGCGGGCAACGGCACCGAGGGCGAAGCCCATGCGAGCGGGGTCCGCACGCTGGTGGTGGCGAACCCTCCCGTTGCTCCGAGCGGGGTGTCCCTCCAGTACGCCAAGAAGACCGCCGAAGCCACCGTCACCTGGGAGGCCAACCCCGAGCCGGACATCGCCCACTACCTCGTGGAGGAACGCTTCGACGACGGTGACTGGTCCCTGGTGGCCAAGACCAAGGAAACCTCCTGGACCGGAGAGCTGAAGAAGAAGGGCACCTACCGCTACCGGGTGGCGGCGGTCCGCTACGTCGGCTCGGCCGAGCGGGTCCTGCAGGGCCCCCGGCGGGAGCCGCAGTCCGGGATGCGCAAGATCGAGGCCGACCCGAAGAAGGCGCAAAGCGAGTCCAATGAGGGCGAGGGCGGGCAGTCCGGCGACGGGAGGCGCAACGAGCAGGGCGAGGACACGAAGCCCGAGGAGGCGGAGGCCACCACCTCGTCGACCGAGCCGCCCGGGTCGGTGATCGTGAACTTCGACGGTTCCACGGACCCCGGGGCGACCGCCACCACCGGTGGGGCGGCGGCCGGGACCGGGCCGGGATCCACCGGCGTCTCCGCCATCGAGCCGGGGTCGCCGGGCTCGGTCCAGACCCGCTACGCCGACCCACCCCGCCTGCCGGCCCCCGTCTCCCCCGAGCAGGCCTACGACCCCGGGTTCTCCCTGGCGCTCCCCTATCCCAGGGAGGTCCGCCTCGACATCGGGCCTCCGCCCGCGCCTCCACCCCGCATCCTCGGCACCGTCGTGCTCTTCGACTCGAACGCCGAGCAGCGCCGGGCCCTGGTCGGGGTCCTGGCCGGCGCCCTGGTGGTCTTCATGGTCTCCATGCAGGCCGCCTTCCTGAACCGCCGGCCGCGGCCCATCGACCTGGCCGCCAGCACCGACTGGGACTGACACCCCCCGGGTAACCTGCCGCGCCATGGTCACGACCGAGACGGTGGCGGAATGGATCGCCGGGGCCCGATCCGTCGTCGCCCTCAGCGGCGCCGGGATCTCCACCGACTCCGGCATCCCCGACTTCCGGGGTCCCAAGGGGGTGTGGACCACCAATCCGTCGGCCGAGAAGCTCTCCGACCTCGGCTACTACATGGCCGAGCGCGAGGTCCGGGTGGCGGCCTGGCAGGGCCGCCTGGAGCACCCGGCCTGGACGGCCCGGCCCAACGCCGGCCACCTCGCCCTGGCCGAGCTCGAACGCCTGGGCCGGCTCGACACCCTTGTCACCCAGAACATCGACGGGCTCCACCAGCGGGCCGGCTCCTCCCCCGCCACCGTGGTCGAGATCCACGGCACGATCCGCGAGGTGGTGTGCATGGCCTGCGGCGAGCGGGCCGACATGCAAGGCGCCCTCGACCGGGTGCGGGCCGGTGAGGAGGACCCTCCCTGTCGCACCTGCGGCGGGATCCTCAAGTCGGCCACCATCTCCTTCGGCCAGAGCCTGGTGCCCGAGGACCTCGAGAGGGCCCAGCGGGCGGCGGGTGGCTGTGACCTGTTCCTGGCCGTGGGCACAACACTCACCGTCTACCCGGTCGCCTACCTTCCCCAGGAGGCCCTGACCGCCGGCGCCCGCCTCGTCATCGTCAACGCCGACCCCACGCCCTACGACGGCCGGGCCCACGCCATCTTCTCCGAGCCCATCGGCAAGGTCCTGCCCCGCCTGGTGGAGCTGGTGGGGGCCATGCGGGAATGAGAGCCCGGTGGCCGGCCGTTGGTAGTACCCGACCAGACCGGTAGCCTTTTGGCTGTCGACGCAACCCGAGGAAGGCACCATGCCCAGCTTCCGTGAGCTACTCGCCGCCGCCAAGGCCGAGATCCGCGAGGTCACCCCCGCCCAGGCCGAGGCTGACCTGGAAAGGGTCGTCCTCATCGACGTCCGGGAGGGCGACGAGTACGACCAGGGCGCCATCCCCGGCGCGCTCCACATCCCCCGCGGCTTCCTGGAGTCGCAGGTCGAGGGCAAGATCGCCGACCGGGCCGCCCCCATCGTCGTCTACTGCGCCGGCGGGACCCGCTCGGCCTTCGCCGCCCGGACGCTGGGCGAGCTCGGCTACAGCGACGTGGTCTCCATGTCCGGCGGGTTCAACCAGTGGAAGAACGAGGGTCGCAACTGGGCGGTGCCCCAGACCCTCTCCCCCGACCAGCGCAACCGCTACCACCGCCACACCCTGCTGCCGGAGGTGGGCGAGGGGGGCCAGCAGAAGCTCCTCGCCTCCCGGGTGCTCCTGCTCGGGGCGGGCGGGCTCGGGTCCCCCGCCGCCCTGTACCTGGCCGCCGCCGGGGTGGGCACGCTCGGCATCATCGACATGGACGCGGTGGACGCCTCCAACCTGCAGCGCCAGATCCTCCACAACATGGACCGACTCGGCGAGCGCAAGGTGGACTCGGCCAAGAAGACGATCACCACCCTCAACCCCGACGTGGACGTGGTCGCCTACGACGTCCGCCTGGCCGCCGACAACGTGCTCGACGTAATCGACGGCTACGACGTGATCGTCGACGGCACCGACAACTTCCCCACCCGGTACCTGGTCAACGACGCCTCGCTGCTGAAGCAGATCCCGGTGGTCCACGGGTCGATCTTCCGCTTCGAGGGCCAGGCCACGGTCTTCTCGCCCTACGTCGGGCCCTGCTACCGCTGCCTCATCCCCGAACCGCCGCCGCCGGAGCTGGCACCGTCGTGCGCCGAGGCCGGCGTGCTCGGCGTGCTGCCCGGCATCATCGGCTCGATCCAGGCCATCGAGGCCATCAAGATCCTCCTCGGCCTGGGCGACCCCCTCATCGGCCGGCTGCTGGCCTACGACTCGCTGGAGCAGACCTTCCGGACCTTCAAGGTCAACCGGGACCCGGCCTGCCCGGCCTGCGGCGACGGCGCCACCATCACCATCGCCGACTACGACGAGTACTGCCTGCCCCACGCCACCCTGGCCGACGGGTCCACGGTCGGCCACTGACCCTTCGCCGCCCCCGCCCGGGAGGCGGTCCTCAGCGGGTGACGATGTACTCGTAGCTCCGCCACCGCTCGCCGGCGGCGAAGTCCTTGAGGATGGATTGCACCACGGCCCCGCCGGCCTCGAGCACGCCGACCACCTCGCGGATCGGGATCCCGAACATCCCCATCTCGGGG
>JBOGFE010000484.1:0-5188 GCA_050741935.1 Acidimicrobiia bacterium
GCCCACGCCCGGGTCGACGCCCCACCCGAGCGGCTGGGGTCGCCGGAGCGCATCGGCCAGGGCGGTGATGACGGGCTCGGGGGCGGGGGGTTCGGTGTCGGGGGGCAGCTCGGGGTCCCACTGGCACAGCTGGCGCCAGTCGGCCGCCACCGCCCCGCTCTCCGCCAGGAGGAGCCGAGCGGCCGTCAGGGAATCCGGCAGCAGATCGATGCCCACCGGCCGTTGGTTCCCCGCCCGGCGGGGCGTCAACCGGGGCCCCGGGGGCTTCGCGGCATTCCGGTCGAGGTGCGCCTTCCGGCGGTGCTCGCCCGCCGCGATCTCACCTCCGCCGGGCTGATCCGTAGCATGAGGGGCGTCATGCGCCGGTACGCGACCTGCCCTGCTGACGTGGCTGCCCACCGCCAGGCAGCGGTGCTCGTGGCGGTGGCGGTGGCAGTGGCGGTCCTCGGCGGGGCCTGTTCCGCCGGGGGATCAGAGATCGCTTCGGGCGACGTGCCCGGCAAGGAAGTGATGGCGGGCCTGTGCCGGACAGCGGAACAGGCGGACGATGCGGGTGCGGCCGAGAAGGCCTTCGCCCGGATCCACACCGACCTGCACCTCGTGGCCCGGGCCATCGAGGCCGAGGACCGCTCGGTGGCCGGCCGGCTGCTGGTGGCCAAGCGGAAGGTGGAGGACGACCTCCACCGGCAGGCGGGCGCATCCGAGCTCGGCCCGCATCTCCAACAGCTGATCACCGCCACCGGTGACGGTCTCGAGCGCCTGGACATTACGGTGGTCCCGTGCGCCTGAGCCTGGCCAAGTTCGCCGCCCTCGCCCTGCTGCTCGCCGCCTGCGGCGGGGGTGGCGATGACGGCGACAGCGCGGCATCGACCACGTCGAGCAAGCCGGCCATCAGCGCCATCCCCGCCGCCTACGACCTGGCCGTGGGACCGCCCGCACGGTTCACGGTGGGCCTGGTCAACGTCGATGAGGGCCCGGTGGGCTACGGCACCGTGGCGCTGCGGTTCTTCTACCTCGGCAAGGGCGCCGCGAACGCCGAGGCCGTGCCCGGGCCCAGCGCCGTCGGCCAGTACCTGCCGCTGCCCGGTTCGCCGCCGGCGCCGGCGGACGCCGACAAGCCCGTGTACCTGGAGGAGACCGGGCGGGGGGTCTACGCCGCCGATGTGGCCTTCGACAAGGACGGGTTCTGGGGCGTGGCGGTCACCGCCGAGCTGGACCGGTCCGAGACGGCCACGGCCACCTTCAAGGTCGCCCCGGCCCACATGGTGCCCGCCACCGGCGACGCCGCGCTGCCGTCGGACAACCTGACCCTTGATACTCCCGGGGCCGAGCCGGCGGCCATCGACTCCCGGGCCGGGGGCGGCGAGCCGGTCCCCGACGAGGCGCTGCACAGGACCACCGTCAAGGCCGCCCTCACCGACGGCCGGCCGGTCCTGCTGGTGATCTCGACGCCCACCTTCTGCGTCAGCATCTTCTGTGGGCCGGTCACCGACATGGTGGGCGAGCTGGCCGCCGCATACGCCGACCGGGCGTCCTTCATCCACATCGAGGTGTGGAAGGACTACGAGGGCAAGCAGCTCAACGACGCCGCCAAGGAATGGATCGCCCGGGGCGAGGACATCAACGAGCCCTGGGTGTTCCTCATCGGGGCCGACGGGAAGATCGCCGCCCGCTGGGACAACGTGGCCACCCGGGGCGAGATCGAGCCCCTCCTCGAGGAGCTCCCCGTCATCGCCGGCTAGCCCATCGGCTAGCCCGGCTCGGCCAGCTCGGCCGGCTCAGGAGAAGTACAGCCGCTCCAGGATCTTCTCCAGCTGGCGCTCGTTCAACTCTCCCTGGGCCCGCTCGAGGAGCTTGCCGCTGGGCGAGATGAACATCGTGGTGGGCATCCCCGACACCCCGTAGGCGAGGGCCACCTTGTTCTCGGGGTCGAAGCCCGCCGGGTAGGTGACGCCGGTGCGGCGCAGCACCTCCTCGGCCTGGGGCCGGGTATCCGACACGGTCACGCCGATGAAGGCCACCTTGCCCTTGTGCTGCTCGGCCACGGCCTGGAAATCCGGCATCTCCCGCAGGCAGGGCGGGCACCACGACCCGAAGAAGTTGATCACCACGGGCATGCCCTGGAAGTCGAGGAGCCGGACGGGTGGACGCCCCTCCCGCACCTCCTCGAGGGTGAAGATCTTGGCCGCCCCGGTCAGCTCCGCCGTCTTGTCGTCGGGCTTGGCCAGGTCGTCGGAGGAGGCGAAGGCGGCCACCACCGACGCGGCCACCAGCGCTATGGCACCGGCCAGCCACGGGAGACGGCGCCGGGGTCGGGGAACGGGCTCCTCAACCGGCTGCAAGTCAGGTTCCCGCCCTTTCACTGCTCTTCAGCGTAAGGGTCAGGGTAGAGGCGGCCGGGTCAGACACGGCGGCAGCTAGACAGAACGACGGATCGCCTCCAGGGACAATTCGGTCGTCTGGTCGGTGGCGCAGTGGCGGCAGGGGTCGCTGTGCAGCCAGGAGCGCAGCACCCGGGTGCCGTCCTGGTTGAGAGCGACGGCGAAGGCACCCGAGGAAGGTTCGACCTCGAGGCGGTGATAGGCCGTCCAGTCACTCTCGGGGGCGGGCATGTCCAGACGGGTGCCACGGGGGACCCGCCGGAAGCGTTTCCGGGCCGGTTCGAACACCCACAGGCTGTGGCAGGACTCGAGGACGCGCAGGGTGACACCACCGATCTCGATCTCGGGCTTGGTCTCGTTCTCGTAGAGCACCACGCGGCCTCCGTGACGTGCTGTAGAAACCCGGTCCGTCCACCTCTGAGTAGGTGGGCCGGTGGCGTCCCTGCGACGACGTTATGGTGCGTGGGACCACGAGCCCCGAAGCCATCTTGGCTGCTCAAGGCGACGAATGGACCTCGTCGGCGTTGCGATCGAGTGACGATTCGGCGCCCAGGATGGGATTTGCCGGAATGGCGACGTCATCCTAACCCGTCCCCCCTGTGCGCCGTCCATCGGTGTCACTAACCGTCGACGCTGTTTCCCATCGAGTGGCGCCCTGGTGACGCCCGGGTAACGTTTGTCAGGTCGCCCTCAGATGGGCGCGTAGGTGGCATAGGCGGCCCGGCCGACGGGGCCGGAGGTGAGCACGCCGGTGCCGTTGGGGGTCTCGGCCCGGACACCGTCCACCGTGAAGCGCACGCCGCCGACCTCCCGCAGCTCGGTGGCCGAGTACACCATCTGGGCCAGGGCCAGGATCCGGTCGGTGCCGTTGGCCGAGATCCCGCGGCCCTTGGCCAGGTCGATGATGGCGATGCCGGACTCGACCAGCACCGAGTTGATGACCGTCCCGGGCAGGATGGCGCTGCGCAGGCCGGCCGCCGCCTCGTCCCGCTGGGGGCCGAGGGTGAGTTGGGCCAGGACCCGCTCCACCGTGGCCGGGGACTGGACGGTGCGCTCCACCGCCACCAGCCGCTCCGACTCGCCCTGGCCGGCGATGAGGAAGACCCTGAGCCGGGTGGTCTGGCCGAGGGGGACGGTGCTGGAGGTGGTGACGGGGTCGGTGGCCAGCAGCTCGGCGGGCACCTCGTTGGCGGGCAGGGCCCGGGGGGTGTTGTCGGTGGGCACCCCGCAGCCGCCCAGGGCCAGCACCAGGCCCACCACCGCGGGTATCAGCCGGGCTCGCGCCGCCGTCATTCGTGCCCCACGGGCAGCTCGACCACGAAGCGGGCGCCGGTGCCCCCGTCGCCCTCCTCGACCCATACCCGCCCGCCGTGGAGGCGGACGTGCTCGGCCACCAGGGCCAGCCCCAGGCCCGAACCCTTCCCGCCGGTGCGCCGGCGGCCGGCGGCCGAACCCCGGAAGAACCGCCGGAAGACGGCCTCACGCTCGTCCTCGGGGATGCCCGGGCCGGCGTCGGACACGGCGATGCGGGCCACCGTGCGGCCCCGCTCCACCCGCACCCCGGTGGCGCCCCCGCCGTAGAAGGCGGCGTTCTCCACCAGGTTGGCGATGACCCGCTCCAGGCGGCGCTTGTCGACCTCCACGCTCAGGTGCTCGACCCCGGCTGACAGCTCGACGGGCACCGAGTAGCCGGCCACCGCCCGGCGCACCAGCTCGCCCAGCCGGACCTCCTCCCGGTGGAGCTCGGCCACGCCGGCGTCGAAGCGGGAGATCTCCAGCAGGTCCTCCACCAGGCGCTGGAACCGGGCCACGTCCGCCTCCAGCAGGTCGAGGGCGGCCCGGGCCCGCTCGGGCATCTCCTCCCGGCGGGAGACGAGCACGCCCACCGTGGTGGCCAGCGTGGTCAAGGGGGAACGGAGCTCGTGGCTGACGTCGGAGGCGAAGCGGGCGTCGCGCTCGATGCGCACCTGGAGGGCGTCGACCATCGAGTTGAACGACGAGACCAGGATGGCCAGGTCGGCGTCCTCCACCTCGCCCAGGCGGGTCTCGAGCCGTCCGCCGGCGATGGCCGCCGCCGCCTGGGCCACCTCGGCCACCGGTCGCAGCAGCCGGGTGCTGGCCCAGCGCCCCACCGCCGCGCCGGCCACGGTGGTGGCCATGCCGGCTCCGAGCAGGGCGAAGCCCAGGAAGTCGAGGGTCCGTTCCAGCTCGACGAGGGAGAAGATCTCGAAGTAGCGGGCGTCGACCAGGGGGATGGGCAGGCCCACGGCCAGGCGGGGCCCGCCGCCCCGGGCCACCCGGTAGGCCTGGCGGGACGGCGTGCCCCGGGCCACGGCCTGGCGCAGCTCGGGAGGCAGGCTCTCCTGGCCGACGTCGAGGGGCGAGCTGGAGAACCAGTTCTCGCCGTAGAAGACCACGCTGGGCGAGTCCGACGGGGTCCGGAGGCTGGACAGGATCCGGGTGAGGTTGGGCTCGGCGGTGCGCAGGGAGTCGCGGGCCAGGCGGGCGTTGACCAGCGCCTCCTCCACCGCCGCGTCCTCCTGCTGGGACACCAGGTAGTTGCGCACCAGGCCGTAGCTCACGGCCGAGAAGGCCACGGACAGGAGGAGGGCCCCGAAGGCGAAGGCGAGGGTGACCCGGGTCCGCAGTCCCAGGCGCCGGCGCCGGGCGGCGATGAGGTCCGGCTCCCGCCAGGGCCGGCCCCTCCGCCCCGGCTGCGCCTCGGTCATCGGACCTGCGTCAGCGGAGCGATGGTCATGGGGACTGCGCCAGCAGGACCCTGCGGCTGGGGCAGGGGCCCCCGGCCG
>JBOGFE010000485.1:0-6004 GCA_050741935.1 Acidimicrobiia bacterium
GGTGGATGCCGTCGAGGGGGATCTCGGCCGGGTCTACTGCCCCACCGCGGGCTCACCGTTGCGCAATGCCGTCCCCCTGCCCACGCCCGATCCCGACCCCGACGGACGGCGCCGCGTGGGGGTGCGCGTCGACGGCAAGGTCCTGCGGGGTTTTCCCACGCCCTCGGGCCGGCTGGAGTTCTGGTCCTCCACCCTGGCGACATGGGGCTGGCCGGAGCACGCCCTGCCCGGCTACATCCGCAGCCAGGTCCACCCTGCCGCGCTCCGGGCCGGTGAGATGCCGCTCATCTCCACCTTCCGTCTCCCAGTGCAGGTCCACACCCGCTCGGCCAACTCCAAGTGGCTCGACGAGATCGCCCACACCAACCCCCTGTGGCTCCATCCCCGCGACGCCGCCCGCCTCGATGTCGCCACCGGCGATCTGGTGCGGGTGGAGACGGAGATCGGCCGTTTCGTGCTCAAGGCCTGGGTGACCGAGGGCATCCGCCCCGGCGTGGTGGCCTGCAGCCACCACATGGGCCGCTGGAAGCCCGAGGGTCAGCGGGCGGGGCAGCGGCAGTCGATGGCCACCGTCGCCCTCGACCGGACGGCCGAGGGCTGGTCGATGAGCCGCAAGTCGGGAGTGGCGCCCTACGCCTCCTCCGACGCCGACACCCTGCGGATCTGGTGGACCGACGCCGGGGTGCACCAGAACCTGACCTTCGCCGTCCATCCCGACCCGATCTCGGGCCAGCACTGCTGGCACCAGGCCGTGCGGGTGTGCAAGGCCGATCCCGGCGAGGAGGCGGGCGACATCGAGGTCGACACCGAAGCGGCGCACGCCGTCTACCGGCGGTGGCTGGAGATGACCCGGCCGGCCGACCTCGTCTCGCCCGACGGGACGCGCCGCCCCCACTGGCTGCTCCGTCCCCTGAAGCCCAGCCGGGAGGCCTACCGGCTCGACCCCGCCCTGGTGCACGTCCCGTGACCATGGCGCCCCCGACCCTGGGAAGCTCGCCGGAGCTGTTCCGGGCCCTGGCCGTGGTCTCGGAGGGCACCTCGCCCGCCCATCACCGGGTGGCGGCCAGCCTCGGCGTGGACCCCGACACCGCCGCCCACACCGACCTGTTCTGTTTCCAGCTGCCGCCCTACGCCGCCGTCTACCTCGGGGCCGAGGGGATGCTGGGCGGCGAGGCGGCCGGTCGGGTGGCGGGGTTCTGGCGGGCCCTCGGCGTCACCCCCTCGACCGAGCCCGACCACCTCGCCGCGCTGCTCGGCCTCTACGCCGCCCTCACCGAAGCCGAAGCGGACGAGCCCGAGCCCGCCCGCCGGCTGCTCCGGGCCCAGGCCCGCCACGCGCTGCTGTGGGAGCACCTCCTGCCCTGGGTGCCGGTCTACGCCGGGGTGGCCGCCCGGGTCGGCACCGCCGCCTACCGGCCCTGGGCCGAGACGCTCGCCTCCGCCCTCCTGGCCGAGGCGGCCGCCCTGCCCCCCGGGGAGGGATTCCTGCCCCTCCACCTCCGGGAGGCGCCCGGGCCCGCCGCCCCGGCCGAGGACGGCCTCGACGGCTACCTGGGCCGGCTCCTCGCCCCGATCCGGTCGGGCATGGTGATCACCCGGCGGGACCTGGCCGGCGCCGCCCGGCACCTCGGCCTCGGCCTGCGTATGGGCGAGCGCCGCTTCGTCCTCTCCGCCCTCGTGACCCAGGACCCTCCGGCGGTGCTCGGCTGGCTGGCGGACGAGGCCCGGGCCTGGGTCGACGAGCACGACCGCCTGGTCCCGGTCCTCGGGCCCGTGGCCGCCTTCTGGCGGGGCCGGGCCGAGGAAGCCGAAACCAACCTCAGGCTCCTGGAGCGGGAGGCGAAGGCTCCGGCCGGCGCTCCCTAGCCGCCCGCCGGGTCAGCTGTTGGGCTTGGCGTAGTTGGCGGCGGCGGGCGAGAAGTCGTAGGCGACGCAGGCTTCGTCGCTGGTGACCCAGGCATCGTGACCGGGCGGGCAGACGAAGACGTCGCCGGCGTTGATGTCGTACTCGGTGCCGTCGTCCATCACGATGTGCAGGGACCCGGAGACGACGAATCCGTTGTGGTGGACCATGCAGCTGTCGGTGCCGGCGATGGGCTTGACGCACTCCGACCACTTCCAGCCCGGCTCGAAGACGGCCCGGCCGAACACGACCTCGCCCAGGCTGATGGCGTTCAGATGGCCCTTGTCGAATGTCCGGATCTCGTCGGGCTTGTCGATGTTCTTCTTCTGCAGTGTGCCCACCGGGCCTCCTTGAGAGTGGTTCGGGCGACCGACCAGGTCACCGGTCGCATCGACTCAACCACCGCCGGCGGACGTCGTCGATGCTCGCCGCGCAGACTTGGGACGGACTGGTCCCCGGAAGGCGGGCACATCCCTTTGGGGGTGGGTGATCCCCGATCCGCCGGAGGTGCAGCTACCGTCGGGGTAGGTCGGAGGACGAGCCACGGAGGCGAGCGGGATGCGGGATGCGATCGTGCCGGATGCCGTGGAGAGCTGGCCGCCCATCACCGACGAGGAGCTGACGGAACTCGCCCTGGCCGGCGACCCCGATGCCGTGGCCGACGAGGACGCGGTCTGCCTCTCCGACGCCCTGGGGGACACGGCCGACCTGCTGCCGGCGTGGTACATGCCGTCCGCCCGGGGAGGGACGGCGCCGCTCACGGGTTGGCGGCGGAACGTCGCTCTCTCCACCGTCGTGTCGTTCCTGACCCTCACCGCCTACGGGCTGTGCGCCACCTACGGCCACGTCGGTTTCTGACCGGACGTCCCGGGCCTACCGCTGACACCTGAGGCAACGAGCAGGGGTCAATCGACCGAGGCGCAGACCACGGACACCCCGACCGCCGTGTCGGTGGCGGACCGGTTGTGGGCGGACACGAGCCAGCCCGGGTCCGTCCGGGTGTCGAACGGGCTGGGTCCCTCGACGGGCCGGGACTGCAGCATGTCGACGCCGACATCCGGGAACACGCTGTACCCGCCGCCGAGGGCGACCTTTCCCACCGGGCAGCGCACGACGAATCCCTGGCTGGAGTTGGCGGGAAGCGCCTGAGGCACGGAAGCCACCCGCACCACCCCCGTGATGCCCACCAGTTCCGCCGTCCCCGCCGGTCCGGCCGGCCCTGCCGGTCCTGCCGGTCCTGGCGCTCCTGTAGTTCCCGCCGGCCCCGCCGGTCCCACCGGTCCGGCGGACCCTGCCGGTCCTGTCGGCCCCGCGGGCCCCGCCGCTCCGGCCGGCCCCGCCGGTCCGGCCGGGCCCTCCGCGTTCCACTCCAGGCCGGACTCGCTCGACCGGCAGGTGGCCTCGCCACCCAGGAGCCGGAGCTGACCGTTCTCCTTCTGGGCGCAGGCCTGGATGGGCGTTCGGCGCTCGCCGGCACCCACGACGGTGGCGGTCCCCGCGACGACCACGGCAATCGCGGCCAAGGCCGCTGCGACCCCGGGCTTCTTCATGGCGTTCCTCGTTAGCCGCGGCGCCCCTCCGCATTGTTCATGTCGACCCGTCGGCGCGGACGCTGAAGGCGCAGGGCTACGAAATGAGGAGTCTGACCTTGGTCACGGGTGCGATGAGGGTGAGTTCGGCCTCAGCGCTCGGTCACGAACCGGAAGGTGCCGGTGAGGCGGCCGCCGGGGACGTTCAAGTGCGGGAAGTCGAACTTCAGCACCGTGACATCGATCTCGATCAGCGGAGAGTCCCGGTTGAGGAGGTTGGAGAAGCCGTTGCCGAAGGAACCCACCTGATCGAAGACCAGGCGTGTGCCCTCCTTGATCTCGTTGAGACGGCGTGTCCAGGCGACCCCGCCGGGGGGCAGGGGATTCGCTTGCGACACCGGCTTGTTCCGGAACCTGAACTCACCGATGTTGCTCGGAGCACCCTCGTCACCGATGCGCACGTCTTGTTGCCCGCTGGACGTCGTGGGCGGCACGTCGAACCCCAGGCAGATCTCGGTGAACGGCGACGGGCCGTCGTTGGTAATGGAGATGTACGGCTTCTTCATTCGCTTCCTCCTCACCGGAACGGGCGCCTCCATTCTTCGTGTCGCACCGCGGTCACGAAATCCGTAGTTGTACGGATTTCTCTAAAGTTCGCAGCGGCGCCGGGGCACCGGGCGGGCCAGCCGTCGAAACCTGTGGGAGCCCAGACAGAAGTTCGGATCAGAGGCCTGAATGGTGGTGAGCCGGCCTGTACGCCACGACGCCGCTTGGATGGCCTGGGTGCGGTACGGGTTGTACCCGCCGGGGTGGGGCATGCCGGCGACGTTGCGGACGGTGATCCTGGTGGTTGGCATCTGGCTCCTTCTCATGTGGGGGCGTCGCCGTCGGGCGCTCCCGAGTGAGGGCGGCCCGGGCCATCCCTCTCCCAGAAGAGAACCTGGAGCCTGTAACCGGGCCTCCTCTACCGGGCCCGGCTCATGCCACCAACGATCCCGCGCCCCCCAGCCGGCGTTCGGGGGCGCACCGTTTCGGTCGGGTCTCGTGGTATCCTTACTTTGGCGAGTGAGTAAGGAGGAGTGGTGGACGTTGCGGCGAAGGTGACGTCCAAGGGGCAGGTGACCGTCCCGAAGGCAGTGCGTGACGCGCTCGGCATCAAGGAGGGCGACGAGGTCGTCTTCCGAGTTGAGGGCAACCGTGCCGTGCTGGCCCGGACACCCGACTTCCTCGCGCTGGCCGGAACGATCCGGGTGCCCGCAGCCAAGCGCAACGTCGCGTGGGATGAGGTGATCCGCCGCACGAGGTCGGATCGAGTTGCGGCGCGACGTTGAGCGCGTTCGTCGACACGAACATCCTGGTCCGGCATCTGACTGGTGACCCGCCAGATCTGGCGACGCGCGCGACTGCCTACCTCGGGACGGTACGAGAGCTGTTGCTGACCGATCTCGTTGCGGCCGAGACCGTGTACGTCTTGGAGTCGTTCTACGAAGTGCCCCGCGACCAAGTCGCCGAAGCGGTGCGTTCGCTGGTCGCGTTCGATTCGATCGTTTCCGTGGACCCGGCGCTGATCCTCCGGGCGATCGAGGTGTACGAGACCGACCGGATCGACTTCGCGGAGGCGTACCTCGTCGCGTGCGCCGAGAGCACCGGGATCGGGAAGGTCGCTTCCTTCGATCGGTCCCTCGACCGGGTGGACACGATCGAGCGGATCGAGCCGCCGGCGTCTGATCCCGAAGCTCAACCTCCTGCCGCGAAGGCGACGACGACGTAGGCGGCGTGGCGGTCGAAGTTCTGGCGTCGGCGGTCGTAGATCGTGGTCGTGCGGGGGTCGGCGTGCCGAGCCGCGAGCTGGACGTCGCGCAGCGGAACGCCGGTGTCTAGGGCGGCCATGATGAACGCGGCCCGGAGCATGTGGGGGTGGACGATGCCCAGGCTGGCCCGCTTGCCGATCGAACGAATCCACCGATGGGCGGTGCGTCGATCGAGCCGCTGCCCGTCTCGGCGGCGCAAGATCGGCCCCTCGCAGCGTTCGCCTACGGCGAGGTCGATCGTTCGAGCCGTTCGAGGAACGAGCGGGATCGTGGCTGGCTTGTTTCCCTTGCCGAGGACGCGGAGCGTCCGGTGGCCGCGTTCGACGCCGAGGTCCTCGATGTTCGTCGCGCACGCTTCACTCACCCGCAGCCCGTTCAGGCCGAGCAGCACGGCGAGCGCCGCATGGTCGCGGTCGTACCGTTCTTCGGTGAACAGAAACACGCCGAGTTCGGAGCGGTCCAGACCCCGGGCGTTCGAGGGATGCACCTGCGGGCGACGCACGTACTGCGCCGGGTTCGACGCGATGCGCCCATCGATATGGGCGAAGCGGTAGAAGCCGCACACGGTCGACAGCCGCCGGTCAATAGTCGAGGGCGCCAGACCCCGTTCTTCCATCCAGCTGCGGTAGAGCTCGATGTGCGGACGTGTGGCCGCCAGCACGACGAGCTTGTTGTCGGCCGCCCACTGGAAGAAGCCGCGCAGGTCGTGGCGGTAGGCGTCCAACGTGCGGCCGCTGTAGCGAGCCAGGAACGCAACGGCG
>JBOGFE010000486.1:0-4623 GCA_050741935.1 Acidimicrobiia bacterium
GGCGAGGCCTTCCCGCAGTACGGCCGGCTGCCGGCGGCGCTGGAGCGGATGACCGCCCTGGCCGCCGACCACGACATCGTGGCCTGGAAGACCTACACCCACGTCGGCGGCGGCTACTCGCTCACCGACCCGGTGGGGGAGGCGTTCCTGGACCACGTCGAGGCGCTGGCCGCCGGGGGCACCGGACCGCGGGTCGTCTGCGTCCACAAGGGGTTCGGCGCCGACCCGGCCGACCTCGGCCCCGCTGCCGCCGCCCACCCCGATCTCACCTTCGTGGCCTACCACTCCGGCTTCGAGGCCACCGTCACCGAGGGGCCCTACCGGGACGACGGCGGCGGCGTCGACCGGTTCGTCCGCAGCCTGCGCCAGGCCGGGATCGGCCCCGGCGGCAATGTCTACGCCGAGCTCGGCTCCACCTGGCGGACGGTGCTCGCCCGCCCCGACGAGGCCGCCCACACCCTGGGCAAGCTCCTCGCCGCCGTCGGCCCCGAGCGCATCCTGTGGGGCACCGACTCCATCTGGTACGGCTCCCCCCAGGACCAGATCGAAGCCTTCCGGGCCTTTGCCATCACCCCCCAGCTCCAGGAGCGCTTCGGCTACCCCGCCCTCGACGCCCCCGCCAAACAGGCCATCCTCGGCGCCAACGCCGCCCGTCTCCACGGCCTCGACCTCGCCGCCCTGGCCGGCGCCTGCCGGGTGGGGAACGGGCCGGGGGCGCAGTGACCACCAATGGTTTTGGGCTAGTCACGGCCGTCGAGCCTGACCCGGCGACGATCACGGCCGGGGCCGGTCGGAACGTCACGAACCGGCCCCAACGCCGTTATTAGGACGAATCACCCCCCAGGGAGGTCCTCTCGTGTCACGCCGCCTGCTCGCCGCGGTCGTTTCGCTGGTCGTCTTCGCCGGCTCGGGCCCGGTCGCCGTGGCCGCCGCGCCCGGGGCGACGGCCACGCCGCCGGCGCCGTTGTTGTGGGCCGGGCGCGTCGTCGACCGCCACGGCCAGCCGGCGCCGGCCCGGGTAAGCGCCTTCATCCGCCCGCCGGCCTCGGCCATCCCGGCGATGGGTGAACAGAAGCCGGCCCCGGTCTCGATCCCGCTCACCACTGCCCGGACCGACCGGGACGGCCACTTCGAGCTGCGGGCCGTGGCGCCCGCCATCCCGGAGCAGTACCAGCCCGGCGGCTGGATCCAGGTGATGCTCTTCACCGAAGGGGCCGACGGGTCGTGGTCGATCGCCACCGACTCGATCCGCTACTTGCCCGCGGGCGGCGGGCTGACCCGGCCGGCCTGGCTGTCCAGCGTCGGCGCGGCCAAGCGGGCCGAGCAGCTGCGGTCCTCGGGTCGCGCCGACCGGCGGGCGATGGCCGCGCTGAATCGTCTCTGGGCCGAGGACAACGCCGGCGGCTACGAGCGCCCCGACGTCATCCAACTCGGCGACCCGCGGCCGGAGGCGGCCGCTGACGAGCGCGTCCTCGGATGGGAACCGCCTGGCGACCCCTACGCGGGCTGCACGGCCCGTTACGTCGAAGGCCGCCAGGACGCCATGCGAACCATCTCCGACATCGACGTCGGGCCGGCGTGGTCCTACGTCATCAACTACGTCGACACTGGCACCACTTCATGGGATGTGGGCTACGAGGCCTCCGGTGGCAACTGGAAAGTGGGGGGAACGGCCTCGTTCTCGAACAGCTCCGGCCGGGGCTTCGACGCCGAGTACGGCCCCTACCCCGACCGGTACCGGGAGGCGTACCAGGTCCAGCTGGTCCACGCCAAGGTCCTCTGGCAGTGCGGCAGCCGTCAGAGTCCCGGCCCCTTCTTCGTGCGCACGGTGGAGCCCGAGAGGTGGACGGGCGGGACATACAATCAGTACGACCCCGTTGTCCCCTGCAACCCGAGGTACCGGAGGCCGGTCGCCGGCAATACCTACGGATGGCGAGACGAGGGCAAGACCTCGAAATACTCGGCGTCGGCGGCGGTCTACGGCTTCAGCGGACAAGCAGCGGTGACGTACACCGAAGCGATCAAGCTCGGATGGAGGAACCACCTCGAGTTTCCCCGGGACGTCTGCGGCGAGTCGGGCAACCCCTACGAAGGAAGAACACGTGTCGCAGCAATGGACGAATGACCGGCGCCGGATGGCCCGAGTCATCGCCGCCATAGCCGCCGGCGGGGCCCTAGTCGGCGCCGTGGTTCTCGGCGCTGGTGCGCTCTCCGACGACGGCGGTATCGCGACCGGTTCGGCCCTCGACAACGAAGGGGGAGGAGGCATCCTCCAGCCCCTTCCTCCGGACACCCCCCTGTCTCTCGGCATCGTGAGCACCCGGAACGTCAGCGACCGGCCCGTCCAGCTGGTCGACGCCCGCTTGCTCCGCCTGGACCCGGATCTCGAACTCCTCGGCTTCTCCGCCCTCCCCGAACGACCCGATGCCCAGGGGAAGCTTCCGCCGATCACCGCCCTCGAACACCCGTTGCCAGGAGCCGTCCCACTGTCCGAATTCCCGCCGCTCCCGCCGGCCACCGATGAGCACGGTCAGGTAACGGTGATCTTCGCACTCGGGGTCAAGCCGGGCGGGGCCGGGAAGGCGGTCGGCGTCGAGGTCCACTACCGCCAGGACGGGAAGCTGCGCAAGCAGGTCTTCCGCCAGCAGGTCTATGTCTGTTGGGTTGCGAGCTTCGTGGGCGACGTGACTTGCCCGGGCGTCGAGCGCGAGCAGGACGTCTTCGGCACCTTCGAAGACGAGGTCAAGGGGATCAACGGCCGGCGGGACAAGTGAGCGTCTAAGAAGATAGCAAGTCTGTAAGATCTTGCTATCTCTCTGCGGTGATTCCGCTATCATCGAGGCCATGACCGGCAAAGCGCGCCGCAAGACATCCTTCGAGGTCGACTTCTCCAAGGTGGAGCAGGCCAAGGCCCTGCTGGGCACGTCCACGTTGACCGAGACCGTCGACGCCGCCCTCGGCGAGGTGATCCGGCTCCACGAGCGTCGCCGTCTGGTGGAGATGCTCTTCACGCCCGGGACCCTCGATCTGGACGATGGCGACGTCATGGACGCGGCCTGGCGCTGAGGGGTGGCCACCTACCTCGCCGACAGGAGCGCCCTCACCCGGAGCGAGACCCGGCCCGAAGTCCGCGACGTGGTCGAGCCCCTGCTCCTCGCCGGCCGCATCGCCACGTGCGGGATCGTCGACCTCGAGCTGCTCTTCAGCGCCCCCGATCCCGGCACCTACGCCGAGCTCGCCCGGGTGCTCCGGTCCCTCCCCCGCGTCCCGGTGACCGACGGCGCCGTGGACCGGGCCCTGGAGGTCCAAGGCGTCCTCGCCGCCCGCTCCCAGCACCGGTCGGTCCCCCTCCCGGACCTGCTGGTGGCCGCCTGCGCCGAACTCGCCGGGCTGACCGTCCTGCACTACGACGCCGACTACGACCGCATCGCCGAGGTCACGGGCCAGCCCGTGCAGTGGGTCGTGGCCCGGGGCACGGTGGACTGAACCATGTCGGCGTGAGGGTCCGGCGACTCACCCCCGACGACATCGACATCCTCCGGGATGTCCGCCTGCGGGCCCTGCGCGACACCCCCGACGCCTTCTGGACCACCTACGACCGGGAGGCCGCCTACAGCGCCGACGACTGGCGCCGCTGGCTGAGCACCGCCGCCCTCTTCGTCGCCGAGGACGGGACCGGCGCCCCCGCCGCCGGGATGGCGGGCGGGCTGGCCGACCCCAGAAACCCTGGCGTGGCCCTGCTCATCTCCATGTGGGTCGACCCCGGGCACCGGGGCACCGGCCTGGCCGACGGGCTCGTCGCCGCCGTCACCGACTGGGCGGCCGCCAAGGAACTGCCGACGGTCCGCCTCAACGTCGTGGAACACAACGACCGGGCCCGCCGCTGCTACCTGCGCCTCGGATTCACCCCCACAGGCCGCCGCCTCTTCCGCGAACGCGACGAACGCTGGGAACTGGAGATGGAAGCGCACCTGCCCGTCGCCGGCTACGACTCGCAGCCCACCCCGTCGTGATCGCTGTCGAAGCGGTGGGGGTCCGAGCCGACGACGCGGAACCGGCGGTAGCTGATCTCGCCGCAGTCGAGGTCGGGCGGGCCGGGCGGGATGCAGACGTCGGGGTACGAGGCGTCACAGGCACCGCCAGCGGTGGTGGGGGTGGGTGACACGGTGGCCGGAGCCGGCGTGGTGGTGCCCGTCGTGGCCCCGGTCGGGCAGCCGGCCCACAGACCCCGGTTCGCCTCCCGGGCCTCGGTCTCGGCGGCCCGGATCTCGTCGACGTGGGCCACGTTGGGCGGGTACGTCGCCGTCTGGGCGTAGCCGTCGCGCACCAGGGCGAGGTTGACGAACAGGCCGTCGGCCAGGCGGTAGACGTAGGCCAGCGTCCGGCCGTACCGGTCGGTGCGGTCGACGTCGTACACCAGGCGCAGCGGCGTGCCGGCGGGGATCAGCTCGGCGATCTGGCGAGAAGCCTCGGGCCCGAAGCACTCGACCGGCGACCCGGGATCGACGGTCTCGGGCGTGTTCATGCCGATGAGGCGGACCCGGACGCCGCCGCTCACGACGATGGTGTCGCCGTCGACGATGCGCTCGACGGCACGGTCGTCGCCGGCGGGCAGCGCCGGGC
>JBOGFE010000487.1:0-10666 GCA_050741935.1 Acidimicrobiia bacterium
GTGGTCATGGGCCGCGTCGATCGACTCCTCCAGCGCCACCGTCTCGTGGCCGTGGCCGGCGGGCACTGGATCGTCGCCGTGGGCCGCCGCCAACTCGGCTCGGGCGTGGGTGGGGGCAGGCTGCCCGTCGGACTCGTGGGCGGCCACATGGGCACCGGGTGCGTCGTCTCCGGCGGTGGCCGACCACGAGGTCACCGCCGCCGAGGCCACCACCAGCGCCATGCCGCCGGCCAGGAAGGCGTGGCGGACGACCGGCCGGGCCAGCCGCCCGCGGCCGCTCATGGCCAGGGCGGTGGCGGCCGCCCCCAGGAGGCCGATCACCACCGCGGCCATTCCCAGCCCGAGCAGCACGTGGCCCGGGTTCTGGGTGGTGAAGAGCCCTTCCCGACCGGCGAGGGTCGGGTCGCCGGCGTGGAGGAGCGCATCCCAGGCCAGACCGGAGAGGAGCAGCAGCACCCCGAAGATTCCGAGGGCGAGAAAGGAACCCAGTCGCTTGGTCATCGACGACCTCCGAAGGGGGGTTTGCCCAGATTTAGTTAGCTCGTACAAGTATGTTCTAATTCAGTTGCTTCGTACACACAAGGGAACACATGTCCAAGAAACTCCGACCCGATGACCCGGCCCTGATCAAGGTGGACGAGGCGCTCCTCACCCTGGGGCGCCCCACCCATCTGCGGCGCGTCGGCGAACGGGTCCGGGCCGGAGCCGGGCTGCCGCTCGACCGGGCCGCCTATCCGCTGCTCCGGGGCATCGCCGAATGCGGGCCGGTCCGGCTCTCCGATCTGGCCGCCCGGCTCGGGGTCCAGGTGTCCACCGCCAGCCGCCAGGTCAAGGACCTCGAGGCCGCCGGTCTGGTGGAACGGACGGGCGACCCCAAGGACGGCCGGGTGGCCATGCTGGCCCTCGCCCCGGCGGGCAAGGAGGCACTGAAGAAGCTGCGGGAGTCGTGGCGCCGGGCGCTGGTCGAGATCCTCGAGGACTGGCCCGAGGCCGACCGCGAGGCACTGGGCGCCCTCCTCGGCCGGCTGGCCGCCGGCATGGTCGAGTACGGCAAGGGCGGATGAGGCCCGGGTCGAGGTGGCGCCGGCAGCGCACGGGCTGAGAAGCTGGAAGCGCTTTCCAGGCGAGGGGGAGAACCGCCATGCGCGCAGCCGCCAACCGGCTGGTCGCCGCCGTGCTGGCGCTCACCGGCGGGTTCCTGCCGGCGGCGCCGGCGGGGTCCGAACCGGCTGAGACGGACACCGTCGTGTCCGTCGTACCCGGGGTCACGGCCCCGGGCTACTCGGTGCGGTACCTGGCGGAACCCAACCCGCTGAACATCACCGACGGCATGGCCTTCGACGGCAACGGGGGGCTGTTCATCTGCCTGGCGCTCGTGAACGGGGTCGTCCGCCTGGACCTGGCCACGGGCGAGCTCACCACCATCGCCGACGAGTTCGACGCCGAACCGCTCCAGGCACCGGACGACATCGCCCTGGGCCCCGACGGCAACCTCTACGTCACCACCCTGCTGGGGCGCAACGTCGTCCGCATGTCCCCCGACGGCACGAACCGTCAGGAGATCGCCTCCAACCTGGGCGACGGCAACTCGCTGCCCAACGCCGTCGCCTTCAACGCCGAGGGGCGCCTGTTCGCCACCGATCTGTCCTTCGCCGACCCCTCGCATCCCGGCGGGCTGTGGGAGGTCGATCCCGCGGGCGTGAAACCAGCCATCCCCGTGTTCCGGCCCATGCCCGGGCCCAACGGCTTCGCCTTCGGGCCCGACGGGCTGGCCTACATCCCCCAGATGGGCGGGGGCCGGATCGACGTGGTGAACGTCGACACCCACACGGTGCGCACCCTCGTCGACGGGTTCGGCTTGCTGGTCTCGGTGAAGTTCGACCCCGAGGACAACCTGGTGACGCTCGAAACCGACACCGGCAAGGTGTGGCGGGTGGACCGGGTGAGCGGGGCCCGGACCCTGCTGGCCCAGGGCGAACCCGGGCTCGACAACATGGTCATCCACCCCGACGGCGAGATCTGGGTCACCAACTTCGCCCGGGGCGGGCTGCGGCGGGTGAACGTGGTGACCGGAACGCTCGATCCCGTCCTGCCCGACCGGGCCCTGACCCTACCCGCCTCGATCAGCGAGACGCCCGACGGCTCGATCCTGGTGGGCGACCTCACCTCCGTGAACCTGGTGCGGGACGGGCAGCCCAACCGGCTCAGCCGGCTGATGATCAGCGACCTGCAGCTGGTCACCCCCGGCGCGGTGCAGACCGGCTCGGACGTGTACCTGAGCGACTTCCTCCCTCCCAACGGCCGCATCTTCCGCCTGGACATGAAGACCGGGAAGCGGGAGAAGGTGGCGAGCGGCTTCGGGTTCCCCTGGACCGTCCGGGAGGGCGCCGGCGGGCGCCTGCTGGTGGGGGACCAGGCCCTGGGCGCCGTGTTCGAGGTCGACCCGGGCACGGGATCCACCATCCCGCTCGTCGAGGGTCTCATCAGCCCCTCGGGTCTGTTTTACGACCGGTCCCGGGGGGTGGTGTACGTCTCCGACACCGGTGGGGGCAGGGTGCTGGCCGTCGACCTGGCCTCCCGCATCTCCTCGGTGGTCGCCTCCGGACTCGACGGGCCCGAAGGCGTCGCCGTGGACCGGGACGGCACCCTGCTGGTGGTGGAGGGCGACGCCGGTCGCCTGGTGCGGATCGACCCCGCCGGCGGGGGCCGGACCGAGGTGGCGAGCGGGCTGCCCACGAAGACGGTGGGCTTCGGCCTGCCCCTCATGAACTACTCCTCCGACGTCCTGGTGCGGGCCGACGGCCGCATCGTGGTGAGCGGCCCCGCCGACGCCAGCCTGATCGAGCTCACCCCCCGGCACTGAAAATCGAAGGCGGGCCGGGCCACCCGGTGCGAGGATCGCCGTGATGCCCCGGTTCAGCCTTCTGCTCGTCGCCCTGGTCTTCGTCGCCCCCGCCCTCTCCCCCTTGGGGGATCGGCCCGCCGGCGGGGCCTCCGGTCCCGGTGACCATCCGCCGACCCGCAGCGAGGACGTGGTCGAGGACATCCACGGGGTCCCGGTGTCCGACCCCTACCGCTGGCTGGAGGACGACAGCTCGGGCGAGGTCCGGACCTGGATGAAGGACCAGGACACCTTCACCCGGGATCAGCTCGGCCGCCTGGCGGGTCGGGACCGGCTGACCGAGCGGCTCCGCCGGATCCTCTATGTCGACTCGGTGTCCATCCCGTCCGGGTACGGCTCCCGGTCGTTCTCCACCCGCCGCCAGGCCGACCAGGAGAAGGCCGTCCTGTACTGGCGGGAGGGTGCTGACGGCCCCGAGCACGCGCTCATCGACCCCAACGCCCTCTCGGAGGACGGGAGCGTCTCGCTCGGCGAGTGGGTCCCCTCCTGGGACGGGAAGACGCTGGCCTACGCCCTGAGCCAGAACAACGCCGACGAGGCCACCCTCTTCGTGATGGACGTCGCCACCGGGAAGGTGAGCGACACCGACCGCATCGAAGGGGCCAAATACGCCAGCCCGTCCTGGACGCCGGCCGGCGACGGCTTCTACTACACCTGGCTGCCCACCGACGTCTCCATCCCCGTCGCCGAGCGGCCCGGCTACGCCGAGATCCGGTTCCACGCGCTGGGCACCGACCCCGCCGGCGACCCCGTCATCCGGGAACGCACCGGCGACCCGGAGTGGTTCGTGTGGCCCCACCTCTCCCGGGACGGGCACTGGCTGTTCTACGGCAAGGCCAGCTTCCGCGCCGACGAGCTCTTCTTCCGGGACATGCGCACCCCCGGCTCACCCTGGCAGGTGCTGGTGGAAGGCGTGGACGCGAACTTCTGGGCCGAGGCGTGGGAGGACCGCTTCTACGTCACCACCAACGACGGCGCCTCCCGCCGGCACGTGCTCCGGGTCGATCCGGCCGACCCGGGCCGGGAGCACTGGACCGAGATCGTCCCCGAGCCCTCCGGTGCCGTGCTGGAGGACATGCGGATCGTCGGCGGGCACCTCGCCCTCACCTACCTGCGGGACGCGGCCAGCGAGATCGAGGTCCGGACCCTCGACGGCGCGTTGGTGCGCGAGGTCCCGCTTCCGGGGATCGGCTCCTCGGGTGGGCTTCAGGGCAACCCCGACGAGGACGAGGCCTACTTCAGCTTCAACTCCTTCACGACCCCGACCGAGATCTACCGCACCTCGATCGCCACCGGGGACACCGAGGAGTGGTTCAAGCTGGCGGTGCCCGTCGATCCCAGCCCCTACACCGTCGACCAGGTCTTCTTCGCCTCCAAGGACGGGACCCGGGTGCCGATGTTCCTCGTCCACCGCCAGGACCTGCCCCGGGACGGCACGACGCCGTTCCTCCTCTACGGCTACGGCGGCTTCTCCGTGAACATGCAGTCCTCGTTCCGGGGGACCCTCTATCCCTGGCTGGAGGCCGGGGGCGGCTTCGCCCTGGCCAACCTGCGGGGCGGGGCGGAGTACGGCGAGGACTGGCACCGGGCCGGAATGCTGGGCAACAAGCAGAACGTGTTCGACGACTTCATCGCCGCCGCCGAGCACCTGGTGAGCGAGGGCTACACCACCCCCGAGCGGCTGGCCATCCAGGGCGGCTCCAACGGCGGGCTGCTCATGGGCGCCGCCCTCACCCAGCGTCCCGACCTCTTCCGGGCCGTCATCTGCGAGGTGCCGCTCCTCGACATGGTCCGCTACCACCTCTTTGGCAGCGGCCGGACCTGGGTGTCGGAGTACGGGACGGCGGAGCGGGAGGAGGACTTTCGCTGGCTCTACGCCTACTCGCCGTACCACCACGTGGAGGCCGGCACCGCCTACCCGGCGGTGCTCTTCAACTCCTCCGACTCCGACGACCGGGTCGACCCGCTGCATGCCCGGAAGATGACGGCGGCCCTCCAGGCGGCGAGCACCGGCGCCGGGCCGGTCCTGCTGCGCATCCAGGCCAACGCCGGCCACGGCGGCGCCGACCTCATCCGCAGCTCGGTCGAGGAGTACACCGACAACTACGCCTTCCTCTTCGACCAGCTGAAGGTGGCGCCGCCGGGGTGAGGGCGCCTCTGTGGTAATACCGACCGGTATGCTGAAGGTATGACGGTTCAGATTGCGGTGAAGCTGCCGGACGAGCTCGTGGCCCGACTCGACGAGCTGGTCCGGGCCGGCAGGTTTCCGAGTCGATCCAGCGGCGTGCGCCGCGCTCTCGAGGTTCTGTTGGGCGCAGAGGGCCGCCGTCGTGTCGATGCGGCCTTCGCCGACGGGTTCCGGAGAACGCCCGACAACGGCCCCGAGCTGGCCGAAGCGACCCGTCTGGCCGTCGAGGCCATCAACGACGAACCATGGGAGCGGTGGTGGTAGCCAGGGGAGAGGTGTGGTGGGGCGAGGCCCCCGACGAAACCGGACGGCCCTTTCTCGTCGTCAGCCGCGACGCCGCCAACGCTGTGATGCAGCGCGTGCTCGTAGCCCCCGTCAGCCGTCGGGTCCGGGGCATTCCCAGTGAACTGGCGTTGGGTGCGGACGAAGGCCTCCCGGTGGCTTCGGTGGCGAGCTTCGACAACGTTCGACCGTTCCCGAAGGCCATGCTCGTCCGGCGCCTCGGGGCGCTGGCCCCCAGCCGGCGTCACGAGCTGTGCGACGTCGCCGCAGCGACACTCGACTGTTAGTCAGCGGTAGAGCCCGGAGAAGGCCACGCCCACGACGACGAAGCGTTCGACGTCGGTGATGTGCCCGCCGGTTGAGGCCACCAGGGTGAGGTAGGGGTCGGTGGCTCCGGTGAAGGGGAGGGTCCGCTCCCAGGGGGAGTTCTCCCCACCCTCGGCTCCGCAGCAGGGCGCCTCGCCCAGCGGCGTGGCCGTCGACGGCTGGCGGAGGTCGACGTGGACGCTCTCGTCCACCCCGGTGATGCGTCCCATCACGGTGAACGGCGAGGTGACCTTGTCGCCGGGCTGGGGCGAGTTGATGCTGAAGTAGGGGTCGTCGGCCGTGCCGGCGACCTCCCAGGGGGCGTCGTCGCCGGTCCCCAGCCGGATCAGGCGGAGCACGGCGGCCTTCGAGACGTTGCCACCCTCACTGTCGTAGCCGACGGTGACCAGGGCCTCGTCGCCGGTGACCTCGGCGTCGATCACCCGGTTGATCTCGGTGAAACCGAGGTAGCCGGTGGTGAAGGCGAGGGCCGTGGCCTCGTGGTCGGCGTGCCAGGGGGAATGCCCGGCGGGCTCGCCCTCCTCCTGCCATTGGATGGCTTCGTCCCGCGTCCGGAAGGGCCACAGCAGGGGGACTTCCGGCCCCGGGTCGACCACCGCCGGCGGCTCGTCCGCCGGGCGGGTCTGGACCAGCTGCCCACCGTCGCTCAGGGCACTGACGGCGACCACGGCCACCACGGCGGCGGCGGCCAGGCCGAGACCGGTGAAGCCGCCGGTCCGCCAGCGGTTCTTCCGGCGGCTGCGGGCGGCGTCGGCCTCCACCTCGGACCAGCGGTCGGGCGGGGTGGGGACGGAGGCGGCGTGGTCCTCCAGGGCGTTGCGCAGGCGGTCTTCCACGTTCATCGGTTGGACTCCTCCAGGAGTTCGGCCAGCGCGGCCAGGCCCCGGTGGACATGGGTCTTGACCGAGCCGGGCGAGATGCCGAGGGCGGCGGCGATCTCGGCTTCGGAGAGATCGAGGTAGTAGCGCAGGGCCAGGCACTCCTTCTGGCGGCCGGGCAGCGAGCGCAGGGCGGCGACGACCCGGCGGTGCTCCTCGCCGGCCATGGCCGCCGCCTCCGCCGACTGGCCCATGCCCGGCCCCCTCAGGACGGTGCGCTCCACCACCCGGAGGTGGCGGATCCGGGAGCGGGCTCCGTTGAGCACGGCGCTGCGCAGGTAGGACAGGGCCTTCTCCGGATCACGGAGCCGGTCCCAGGCCAGGTGGGTGCGCACGAAGGCGTCGTGGACGACCTCTTCCGCCTCGTCGCCGACCAGCAGGGCGGCGAGGCGGACCAGAGGCGTCCGGTGCTCACGGTAGAGGTCGCGCAGGCCGACGTCGGGCGCTCCCCACCGTGTTGTCCCTTCCGGGGCGGGCATCAGCTTCATCATCACGGCTCACTGACGCCCGAGGACGGCTTTCGGTTGACAGCGAATCTCGGTTTCTGCCCCGATGCGGTACTGGAGCGGGCCCCGGTCAGCCGACGGGGATGGGACCGGCTCCGTTACCTTTCCGCCCCATGGCCTACGACCCGGACCGTCTCCCCGACGAGGTCCTCGCCTTCCTCACCGAGCGCCATCTGGCCATGCTCACCACCGAGGGGCTCGACGGCCGGCCCCATCTCACCGCCGTCGGCTTCACCTTCGACGCCGCCGAGCGCCTGGTGCGGGTCATCACCTCGGGTGACAGCCAGAAGGCCCTGAACGCCCGCCGGGGCGGCCGGGCCGCCGTCGGCCAGGTGGACGGCGCCCGGTGGCTGTCCCTGGAGGGACCCGTCGAGGTCACCGACGACCCCGCCCGGGTGGCCCGGGCGGTGGCCGACTACACCGTCCGCTACCGCCCGCCCCGGGAGAACCCCAAGCGGGTGGCGCTGGAGATCACCGTGGAGCGGATCCTGGGGCGCCCCTGACCGGGGCGAAATCGGTAAGTACGATGCGAAGGAGTGAGGGAGGGACGGTCCAGTGGCACCGCCTCGGTCTTGTTCACGGACCTGGTGGGCTCGACCGACCTGCTGCCGAGCTGAGCGGCGCCCGGCGGGTGAGCCTGCACCGCAAGGTGGCCGAGGCGCTCGAGGCGTGCCACGCCGGTGCTCTCGACGAGCACCTGCCCGCCCTCGCCTACCACTACGCCCGGGCGGCGGCGCCGGCCGCCGAGGTGGCCAAGGCCGTCGAGTACGCCGCCCGGGCCGGGGAGCGGGCCCTGTCGCTCCTGGCCAACGACGAGGCGGTCGAATACTTCCGCCAGCAACGAAGCCCTGGACCTGGCCCGGCGGCTGGAGGACCCGGCCTGCCTGGCCCACGTCATCCTGGCCCGCTGCTCCGCCATCTTCGAACCGGCGACGGCCCGGGAACGGCTGGAGAACACCGAGGAGCTGCTGGGCGTGGCCGCCGGTCTCGCCGATCCCGCCGTCCTGGCCTGGGCCCACATCCGGCGTTGCATCTTCGCCACCGGCCTGGCCGACCTGGGGGAGGCCGCCCGCAGCCTCGACCAGGTCCGCAGCCTGTCCCGGGAGCTCGGACAGCCGGGCCTGTCCTGGGTGGCCGGCTACCTGGGTGTCGCCCACACGATGGTCGCCGGCCGGCTGGACCGGGCGGAGGCGCTGGCGCTCGAGACCCGGGAGCTCGGCCTGGGCGCCGGCGAGCCGGACGCGGCCATGTTCTACGGCGGCCAGCGGTTCTACATCCGCTACGACCAGGGCCGCCTCCACGAGCTGGTCGAGCGCTTGGCCGGCACCCTGGAGCACGCCGAGTCTCCCTCGGTCTCCTGGCCACCACGCTCGGCCGTTTCGACCCCGCCGAATGGCACTTCGCCGCCGCGGCGGCGACCGAGCACCGGATCGGGGCGACGGCCTGGCTGGCCCGGACCCGGCTGGAGTGGGCGAGGATGCTGCTCAGCCGGGGTGCGTCACCCGACGCCGAGCGGGCCGGCGACCTCTTGAACCAGGCGCTGGCAACCGCCCGGGAGCTGGGGATGGCCACCGTCGAGCGCCGGGCGGTCGCCCTCCTCGCCCGTTAGCTGATGGTTGGGCGAACGATCTGTTCGTGGACGTCGGCGCGCCCGCCCGGCCCCCGAGGTCGCGGCGATCCAAGCGTCCCGCTGATCACCGTGGACCGGTGTCCGCCGAGCCGCGGTCGCGGCTTCGATGGCTGGCTAGAGACCGGCAGCGGCCGTCAGCGGACGACGGGGAACCGAGGGTCGGGGTGCTCGCCCCGGCCCGCAGCCGCCCGGACAAACGCCAGGTCGTCGCCTTCGAGGTCGGCCGGGCGGCCGGGGACCCACCGGCGGGCGAGGACCTCGTCGAGGACCTCCGCCGCCAGCTTGTAGGCCCTCGGCACGTCGAGGGGGGACTCGCCGAGGGCGTCGGTGAGGTCGAGGCCGTGGACGGCGGTCTCGACGACCCGGGTGGCCACGAACTCGTCGAGCCGGATGGGCCCGAAGAAGGCGGGGCCGACGGTGTCCCGGGGCGTGCTCCGGATCGTCTCGAGGGCCTGCTTGAACGTCGCCCGCACGGTGTCGACGACCGTGTCCGGGGTGTGACCCTCGGCGTGGTCGATCATGATCTGGTAGACGATGGGGGCGACGCTGCTGTCCGAGACCGAGATGCCGAAGCTGGCCCGGTCGAGGATCGGCGGGACCGACTGCGCTTCACCGACGAGGCCCATGACCATCCCCATGTAGAAGTCGGTGTGGGCAGCGAGCTGGAGGACGCTCCAGGGCGGCGCGTCCTCGGTGGGGGGCTGCAACCGCGTCGGCCGGGTCCAATCCTCCTCCGAGAGGCTCGCCAGCTTGTCCTCCAGCGCCTGGAGACACTCGGCGAGCACCTCGACGGTCTCTTCGTATGAGTGCGTCCGTGTACCGATGTCCATGTCGCACCACCTTCTGCAGCTCGCGCCGCCGGCCGGATGTGCCGGCGACCGCATCGTTCGATCCTGCTTATCAAAGATGGCGGTTGCCTGCTCGGGCAGGACACTGGAACTGTCACGGCTGCGACACACCCGGCTGATCGGTCAGCGCAGGAAGACGCCGTTGCGCTCCCGCCCGACAACGGCGAACACCGTCCTGGACCCTTCGGGTGGGTCGGACTGGTAGCGGGACTGTTCGGTGCGGCCGGACCAGGCCACCGTGGCCTGGGCGTCCCGGAACTCGCCGGCGAAGCCGTGGGCCTCGGAGTGCACCGGCTCGGCCGGACCGCTGGCCGTCCACACCACCTCGAAGGCGACGTTGCCGGGAAAGGTCGGCCCATCGGCCAGCGAGTTGGCCAGGTTCACGGCGTCGGGCATGTCAAGTGACGGAATGCGAAGGGACACCGAGTCGAGCGCGTCGTCGAAGACGACCGTGTCCGGCGCCACCGGCACCGTCCAGAAGAGCCCGGTCTCTGACACGCCGGGACTGAAGTCGTGGACCTGGATTCCCTGACTGCCGGGAGCGGAGCCGAACTGGCCCACGTAGACATCCAGTCATATCAGGACGAAGGTGCCGTCATGATGCCGGCCGTCGAGACCCACGTAGCGACCGGCCATGATCCTCATGTCGGCGTCGAAGGGAAGCGCAATGGACTGGCCTTCGCGCTCCTCCGTACCCGTCCCCTGGACCTGGGCGATGGCCATCACCCCGTCGAAGTCGGTGATGGCGGATGGTTCGTTCATCACCGAGGACGAGTCGAGCGGGTTCGACGGGCCGGGCGGGTAGGCGTGCCAGCGCCGCCCGTCGACGGTGGCGAAGCCACCTGGGATCGGCCGGGGCTCGGCCCCGCCGCCGGTGGAGGCGGCCCATAGCAATCAACCGAAAGCGTGTCTGTCGCTCCGGTTACACACCTTTCGTATCGGACGGTCCCTCAGACAGGGCGCTCGCCGATCACGGGAAGACGAACAGGTCGAAGAACTTCGGGACATCTCGGGACGAGCATTCGTGAATGTCGTCCGTCCGAGGGGGATGGCCGGCCACGGGCTGAGCCGCCCCCGATGTGACGAGGAGTGAGGTCACCGGGTC
>JBOGFE010000488.1:0-3324 GCA_050741935.1 Acidimicrobiia bacterium
TTCCTCAACCTGGGCTACGCCGCCTACCTCGACTACTTCGGGTTCTGCAAGCAGGCCTTCCCCGGCATCCCCGACCTGTCCATCGCCAAGATGGTGGCGGGCGTGGATGTCGACCTCTTCCGGCCCGACGACGAGCTCAAGGCGCTGTCCCGGGCGGCGGTGGAGCTCGGGGTGGAGAAGGCCTTCTCCGTCACCGACGACGCCGAAGCCGTGATGACCGAGCTCCGGTCCACTCCCGCCGGTCAGCAGTGGCTGGAACGGTTCGAGGGCGTGAAGCATCCCTGGTTCAACTTCTCCTCGGGCTCGGGCTTCTACCACACCGACCGGATCTGGATCGAGCACCTGTCCATCCCCTTCGGATTCATCGGCAACTACGTGGCCAAGCTGGCCGCGGGCGAGAACATCGACCGCCCCATCGAGCAGATCCGGGCCGAGCGGGACCGCATCGTGGCCGAGTACACCGAGCTGCTCGGCTCCGACGAGGACCGGGCCGCCTTCGCCGGCAAGCTCGGCCTGGCCCGCACAGTGTTCCCCTACGTGGAGAACCACAACTTCTACGTCGAGCACTGGAGCCACTCCGTGCTGTGGCGCAAGATGCGCGACCTGGGCCGGGTGCTCAACAAGGAGGGCTTCCTGGCCGAGGTCGACGACGTCTTCTACCTGAAGCGCAACGAGCTCCCCGACGCCATCTACGACTACTACTCGGCCTGGGCCGTCGGCGTGGCGCCCCGGGGCAACGCCTACTGGCCCCGGGAGGTGGAGCGCCGCAAGGGCATCCTCACCACCCTGCGCCAGTGGTCCCCGCCCAAGGCCCTGGGCAAGCCGCCCGAGGTGGTGACCGAGCCCTTCACCATCATGCTGTGGGGCATCACCACCGATTCGGTCCAGGCCTGGCTGGGGGGCGGCTCCGAGGCCACCGGCGGGCTGACCGGCTTCGCCGCCTCTCCCGGCGTGGCCGAGGGACCGGCCCGGGTCATCTTCTCCGCCGACCAGATCGGCGAGGTGGAGGAAGGCGAGATCCTGGTCGCTCCGATCACGGCCCCGTCCTGGGCGCCGATCTTCGGCAAGATCGGGGCCACCGTCACCGACATCGGCGGCATGATGAGCCACGCCGCCATCGTGTGCCGGGAGTACGGCCTGCCGGCGGTGACGGGCACGGCCTTCGGCACCCGTCAGATCAAGACCGGCCAGCGGATCCGGGTCGACGGCAGCTCCGGCACCGTCACCCTCCTGGACCAGTGACATCACGGACCTGGCGGCGCTGTTCCGCAACACCAGTCGTTGCACATCAACGCCACCAACTCAGTGGAGGCCACGATCGACACTGGCGGCGTTGTTCCGCAACACCTGTCGTTGCACAACAACGCCACGAAGTGGGGACGGCGGCAAGGGTGCCGACCAGCGCCGGTTGCGGCCCCCAACCCCTCCTCACCGCGCTGTTGGCGTTGACGCCACCAAGGCCACGAAGCTAAGGAGGTCGTGCGGCGATGCTGTCCGCGGAACAGAACGAAGCGCTGACCCGGGTCGGGCCCGGGACCCCCATGGGGGAGATGCTGCGCCGCTACTGGTATCCGGTGGCGCTGGTCGCCGACCTCGACGACTTCCCGGTGCAGAAGGCCCGCCTGCTGGGCGAGGACTTCGCCGTGTTCAAGACGCCGTCGGGGCGCTACGGCATCCTCGGGGAGCACTGCCCCCACCGCCGGGCCTCGCTCGTCTACGGCATCGTGGAGGAGGAGGGGCTGCGCTGCGGGTACCACGGGTGGCTCTTCGACTGCGAGGGCGCCTGCGTCGACCAGCCGGCCGAGCCCGACAAGTCGGTGTTCAAGGGCCGCATCACCGCCCAGTCCGGGCCGGCCCAGGCCATGGGCGGGCTGGTGTGGGCCTACATCGGGCCCGCGCCGGCGCCCGAGCTGCCCCGCTACGACGTCTACGTGATGGACGGCCTGCGGGACATCGGCCACGCCACCCTGCCCTGTTCCTGGCTCCAGATCATGGAGAACGCCGTCGACCCCCACCACGTGGAATGGCTCCACGGGCGCTACTTCGCCTTCCTGGCCGCCCAGAAGGGCTTCGACGCCCCACCCAGCTTCCAGCGCAAGCACGCCCGGATCGCCTTCGACCCCTTCGAGCACGGGATCATCAAGCGCCGCCTGTACGAGGGTCAGAGCGAGGAGGCCGACGACTGGAAGGTCGGCCACCCGCTGGTGTTCCCGTACACGATGCGGGTCGGGGGCGGCTACATCGAGCAGATGCAGATCCGGGTGCCGGTGGACGACACCACCACCTGGTTCATCCTCTACACCGTCCACTGCCCGCCGGGAGTGGACATCCCCGACCAGGCGTCGGTTCCGGCCTACGAGATCCCGTTCCTGGACGAGAAGGGCCGCCACATCACCGACTACATCGAGGGCCAGGACATCATGGCCTGGGTGACCCAGGGGCCGATCACCGACCGGACCGTGGAGCACATCGGCAGGTCCGACATCGGCATCGTCACCATGCGGCGCATGTACCGGGAGCAGATGGCGGCGGTGGCCGAGGGCCGGGACCCGCTGGCCGTCATCCGGGAACCCCACGAGCGCATCGACCTGCCCTGCGAGAAGGACAAGTTCGGGGCCCGCTGGGAGGACTTCGCCGTGCAGTGGATCAACCAGGGCTTCGCCCGGTACAGCCCCCAGAAGGAGGACCTGCTCCAGCTCCACCTCGACGCCGCCGCCGTCCGGGACGCCCAGGGCGTTGGCTGAGTCGCCCGGGGCCCGGGGTGTCCCCGAGATGAGCAGCGGCTGGTTCTCTCACGACGCCCTGGCCCACGCCGTGGACTCGCCGTCCTTCTGTCCCCGCTGCGGGGCCGGGGTGACGGGCGACGGGGGCCTGGTCGTCGAGTACTGGACCGCCGAGGAGCGGGTCTTCCACTGCTGGTGCCGGTCCTGCGGGTGGGCCGGCGACGTCACCACCACCATGAGGATGATCGGCCACGAGGCCGAGTGAGGAGCCAAGAAATGAGGACGCAGCCATGCCGTTGATCAATGTGCACCTGGCGGCCGGGCGGACCGACGAGCAGAAGAAGGCGCTCATGGCCGCCCTGACCAGGGCCGCCGAGGAGTCCATCGGGGCGCCGCTCGCCTCGATCCGCGTGTGGATCACCGAGATGCAGCCCACCGAGTTCATGGCCGGGGGCGAGCTCATGGCCGACCGGCAGGCAGCCAAGGCGGCGTCGAGCTCGTGATCACCCACGTCATCGACGGCGAGGCCCGCAAGGCCTCGGACGGGCGCACCTTCGAGACGGTCGACCCCTGGCGCCAGGCGCCCTGGGAGGAGGTGGCC
>JBOGFE010000489.1:0-6275 GCA_050741935.1 Acidimicrobiia bacterium
GTGTACTCCCAGGAGTTGGAGGTGATCTTCCAGGCCTTGCCGATCCCGCCGGTGGCCAGGACCACCGCCCGGGCCGAGAACACCACGAACTTGCCCGACTCCCGCCAGTAGCCGAGGGCGCCGCAGACCCGGTCCCCGTCCGTGAGCAGGGTCTGGACGGCGCACTCCATGAACACGTCGATGCCCTTGTGCACCGCCCGCTGCTGGAGGGTGCGGATCATCTCCAGGCCGGTGCGGTCCCCGACGTGGCCGAGGCGGGCGTAGCGGTGGCCGGCGAAGTCCCGCTGGAGGATGAGCCCGTCCTTGGTGCGGTCGAAGAGGGCGCCCCACTCCTCGAGCTCCAGCACCCGGTCGGGTGCCTCCTGGGCATGGATCTGGGCCATGCGCCAGTTGTTGACCAGCTTCCCGCCCCGCATCGTGTCCCGGAAGTGGACCTTCCAGTTGTCCTCGGGCCACACGTTGCCGAGGGCGGCGGCGATCCCGCCCTCGGCCATGACGGTGTGGGCCTTCCCCAGGAGGGACTTGCAGATGAGGGCGGTGCGGGCGCCCTGGGCACTGGCCTCGATAGCGGCCCGGATGCCGGCCCCGCCGGCGCCGACCACGATCACGTCGTAGTCGTGGGACTCGTAGCCCTCCACTACCGGCCCCCCACTAGAAAGTGATCCTCGGATCGGTGAAGACGCCGTTGGCCAGGAGGCGGACGTAGACGTCGGTGCCCGCCACCATGACCAGGCTGATCCAGGCGATGAGGCCGTGGCGCTCGTTGAGCCGGGTCACGAAGCGCCACGCCTTGAGCTTGGCCGGCCGGGCCGTCAGCACGTCGAGGTGGCCGCCGGCCAGGTGGCGGCAGGAGTGGCAGGAAAGGCTGTAGGCGGTGAGCAGTGTGGCGTTGGCCACCAGCACCAGCGTGCCCAGCCCCACGCCGAAGCCCTCTTCGAAGGAGAAGGCCTTCAGCGCGTCGACCCACAGGAAGAACAGGATCGGCCACACCGCCCAGAAGAAGTAGCGGTGGAGGTTCTGGAGGATGAGGGGGAAGCGGGTCTCGCCCCGGTAGCACTTGGCCGCGTCGGCCACACCACAAGCGGGCGGCGAGCGGAAGAAGGCCCGGTAGTAGGACTTCCGGTAGTAGTAGCAGGTGGCCCGGAAGCCGCCGGGGGCCCAGAGGATGAGCAGCGCCGGCGACAGCGAGAACCAGGATCCGAACAGGCGGATGGTGGGCTCGGCGCAGTTGGCGGCCAGGCAGGGCGAGTACAGCGGCGACAGGTAGGGGTCGACGAAGTAGTCCGCGTTCTGCAGGGCCGCCCAGGTGGCGTAGATCACGAAGCCGCCGAGCAGCACCCAGGTGGGCAGGGTCTCGATCCACCAGGGATCCCGGCGCAGGGTCTTCCCGTGGATTGCTTCCGCGTTGGTGACCGCCAACGGCCCTCCTCCGGCGCGAACGGCAGACCGCGGCGGATCGTAACAACGCGTCCGCGACACATACGAACTTTTGGTCGGGCCCCGAAAAGCGAAATTCGCTGGATCGCAATGCTGGCAGCGACCGACACTGGGTGCCATGTGGCGCATCGAAGCTCTCGACCCGGCCAGCGCCCCGGAAGCGGATCTCCTGGCCATCCATGACCTGATCAACGCCCTCGAGCTCGAGGCGCTGCCCGACGTGCCCGTGCCCCCGGCCGCCCACGCCGTGGCCGACTTCCGCCGGTCCCCCTCGTTCCGGAAGCGGCGCTGGTGGCTGGGCGGCCAGGGCGCGGAGACGGTGGGATGGGCGTCGGCGACCTGGAACGACCTGCCCGAGAACCGCAACCACTGCGAGGTCGACGTGCTCGTGGTCCCCGGAGCGCGCCGCCGCGGCCTCGGTTCGGCGCTGCTCGGCGCCGCCGTCGACGCCGCTGCCGCCTGGGACGCCACCCTCCTCGACATCTATGCCCGTATCGGAGGCCCGGGCGAGCCTTTCCTCCGGAAGCTGGGCGCCGAGCTCAGGCAGCTGGAGCGGCGCAGCGCCTGCCTCGTCGCCGACCTCGACCCTCCGGGGCTGGAGGGTTGGGTTCGCCGCGCCGGGGAGCGGGCCGCCTCCTACTCGCTGGTGGGTTGGGAGGGTCGCTGCCCCGACGACCTGCTGGAGCCGTTCTGCGATCTCGTGGCCGTCATGAACACGGCGCCGCGCGACGACCTGGACTGGGAAGACCAGCACACCTCCCCCGGCGAGTGGCGTGACCGGGAGGCGGCCTACGACGCCCAGGGCTACGACCAGTGGGTCCTGTGTGCCCGCCACGAGGGCAGCGGGGAGTTCGCCGGGTACACCGAGGTGGTACTGCCTCGGCTCTGGCCGGAGATGGCCTACCAGGGTGACACCGGCGTGTGGCCCAAGCACCGGGAGCGGGGTCTGGGCCGCTGGCTGAAGGCGGCCATGGCCCTGCGCCTGATGGGCGAGCGCCCGGCCGTCGAGCGGATCGAGACGTGGAACGCCGGTGGCAACCAGGCCATGCTCTCGATCAACGAGGCCATGGGCTTCGCCGCCCTCGAGAACTGGGGGGCGTGGCAGGTCGACGTGGACCGGGTGAGGGCGGCGCTGGCCGCCTAGCTCTCGGCGAGATTCGGCATCACCAGGGTGCCGATCTCGTCGTTGGCGCTGGTGGGGACGGCGTAGCCCTCCTCGGCCATCACGTCGTCCCAGTTGTCGCGCACGTCCTCGAGGCTCAGGTCCTTCTTGAAGAAGCCGGGTCCTTCGGCGATGAAGATGCGCGCCACCCGGCCGCCGCCCACCGAGAAGACGTGGCCCGTCACCGGGCACTCCTCGGAGACGAGCAGGGCCACGACGGGTGAGACCAGCCCGGGGTCGAGCTTGTCGACCAGGGGGCCGAGGATGTCCTCGGTCATGCGGGTCTTGGCCACGGGGGCGATGGCGTTGGCCTTGATGTTGTACTTGGCCCCCTCCTGGGCCAGGGCCCGGGTGAAGCCGACCAGGCCCATCTTGGCCGCCGCGTAGTTGGTCTGGCCGAAGTTGCCGAAGACGCCCGCGGCCGAGGAGGTGCACACCACGCGCCCGTAGGCCTGCTCCCGCAGGTGGGGCCAGGCCGCCCGGGTGACGCACATGGCGCCCCGCAGGTGCACGTCGAGGACGGGGTCCCACAGCTCGTCGGTCATGTTGGCGAAGCTCTTGTCCCGCAGGATGCCGGCGTTGTTGATGACGATGTCGATGCGGCCGAAGGCCTCCAGGGCCGCCTTGACCATCGCCTCGCCGCCCTCTCTGCTGGCCACGCTGTTGGTGTCGGCCACGGCCACACCGCCGGCCGCCTCGATCTCCTGCGCCACCGTCTGGGCCGGGCCGGTGGACGCCCCGGTCCCGTCCACGGCGCCGCCGAGGTCGTTGATCACCAGCTGGGCCCCCCGGGAGGCGAGGAGCAGGGCGTGCTCCCGGCCCAGGCCACCGCCGGCCCCGGTCACGATCGCCACCTTGCCCTCGAACCCGATCTGCGCCATCTGGCCTCCCGTCGAATGGTGTGCTTGATATCTTACGCAAGGCTGACCATCGGGTAACAACTGGGGTTCCGGCCGCTACCGTGGCAAAGGTGACGGAAGCCCATCCCCCGGGCGAAGCCGGAACGAGTCGGCGGGAGGCGATCCTGTCCGCGGCCCTCGAGCTGTTCCGCCGGCGGAGCTTCCATGCCGTGGGGATCGACGAGATCGGCACGGCGGCGGGCATCTCGGGCCCGGGCGTCTACCGCCACTTCCCCTCCAAGGACTCCCTCCTCGTCGCCCTCTTCGACCGCATCAGCGAGGCCATGCTGGAGTCGGCCCGGGCGGTGGTGGCCGAGGGCGGCAACCCGGAGGAGACCCTCCGCCGGCTGGTCGAGGTGCACGTCGGCTTCGTGTGTGACGAGCGGGCCCTGCTGTCGGTGTGGATCCAGGACTGGCGGAGCCTGCCCGCCCTCGACCGCCAGCGGGTGCGGCGCCGCCAGGGGGAGTACGTCGGCGAGTGGATCCGGGCGTTGACCGAGCTGCGTCCGGACCTGACCCCCAAAGGAGCCGAAGCCATGGCCTACGCGGCGGTGAACACCATCAACTCGGTGGCCTTCCACGACGCCGGGCTCCCCCGGGAGGAGCTCGATCCCCTCCTGGCCCGCCTCGCCCTGGCGGTGCTGGGCGCATGAGCAAGAAGACGTGCGGAGCACGGCTTGGCGGCTGGGGCTGGGGCCCCCAGCCGCATCGCGATGAGCCGCAAGGCGAAGAGCCATGAGTACGGGTTTGGCCGAGGTGCGGGCCGACCTGGAGGCGGAGTGCGCCGGGCTCGACGCCCTGGTGGCGGACCTCGACGCCGCCGGTTGGGACACCCCCACCCCGGCCGAGGGCTGGACGGTCAAGGACCAGATCAGCCACCTGGCCACGGTGGACGGGTGGACCGCCCTGGCCGCCGGCGACCCGGAAGGCTTCACCGCCTGGCTGGCGACCGTGTCCGCCGACGATCCCGACACCGTGGTCAACGGCCCGGTGGTGGCGGCCCGGGGCCGCTCGGGGCCCGACGTGCTGGCCTGGTGGCGCCAGGCCCGGGCCGGGCTGTCCGAGGTCATGGACAAGGTCGACCCCTCGGCCCGGGCCCCGTGGTTCGGTCCGCCGATGGCCATGCCCACCCTGCTCACCGCCCGGCTCATGGAGACCTGGGCCCACGGCGAGGACGTGGCCGAGGCCCTCGGCGTCGAGCGGCTGCCCACCGCCCGGCTCCGCCACATCGCCCATCTGGGGGTCCGCACCCGGGCCTTCGCCTACGCCATGCGAGGGGTGGCGATGCCCGCCGTCGACATCCGGGTCGAGCTCGCCGGTCCGGGCGGGGAGACCTGGACCTGGGGCGACGACGCCGCCCCCGACCGGGTCAGCGGCCCGGTGGTCGACTTCTGCCGGGTCGTCACCCGGCGCCGGCATCCGTCCGACACCGCCCTGGTGGCAGAAGGCGACGCCGCCACCGCATGGCTCTCCATCGCCCAGGCCTTCGCCGGCCCCGCCGGCCAGGACCCCGCGCCGCGGGACTAGGGGTTCTCCCCTCCAGGTCAGAGCGATCGTGGCCCTGTGAGGGCCAAGATCGCTCCGGCCTTGGGTGGAGAGCGGACCGGCGGAAGTAGCGGCCCGGCCGGGCGGCGGCCCACAATGGCGCCCCGGGCCGGGCACAAGGGGGGGACCAGCCGTGGTGGAGCGCAAGAACATCGAGACGCCGGAGGAGGTCCGGACCTTCGACCGGGGCCGCATGGAGCTCGTCTGGGTCGGGGGGACCACCGTGGTCCGGGCGACGTTCGAGCCCGGCTTCCGCTGGTCCGAGTGCCTCCGGTCCAAGGTCGGGACCGACAGCTGCCAGCTGGCCCACACGGGGATCATCCTCGCCGGCACCCTCGGGGTCGCCCCCGACGAGGGGGACGAGGCCGAGCTCGGCCCCGGCGACGTCTTCTCCATCGAGCCCGGGCATGACACCTGGGTGGTCGGCGACGTGCCCGTCGTCCTGCTCGACTTCACCGGCGACGACCACCTGGCCAAGATGCTCGACTGGTCGGGCACCGACGCCCGCTGAACCCGGCCATCGCCCCGGCAGGCGAGCGAACGGCGCGATAATCTACCCTTCGGTCGAAAATCGACTGGAAGGACGGTCCTCGTGGTCCACGTCGCCGGCGCGGCGATCGTCAGCCCGGAAGCGGGCGCCAGCCTGGAGGAGCTGGTCTTCGAGGCGGCCGCCGCCGCCCTCACCGACGCCGGCCTGACCCGGGCCGACATCGACGGCGTCTGCCTGGCCGCCTCCGACCAGCTCGACGGCCGGGTCATCTCCTCCATGCACCTGGCCGGCCCGGCCGGCGGCTACCTGCGGGACGAGATCAAGGTGGCCGACGACGGATCGGGCGCCTTCGCCACCGCCGTGCTCCGCCTCGAGGCCGGGGCCAGCCGCCGGGTGCTGGCCGTCACCTGGGGCAAGCGGGAAGGGACCGAACCGGCCGAGGCGGAGGCGCCCAACCCCTCCCCCCTCTACGAGCGGGAGCTGGGCCTGCATCCCTTGGTGGCCGAGGCCCTGGTGGCCCAGACCTTCGCCCACCGCCACGCCATCCCGCTGACCCGCTTCGACGACCTCGCCGCCCGGCTCCACCGCGGCCGGGCCCGGGACGACGGCGTCATCTCCACGCCGTTGCGCCGGCACCATCTGGCGCCCCAGGCCGACGCCGCGGTGGCCCTCGTCCTCACCTCCGATCCGGCCCCCGTCGAGGTGGCGGGCCTGGCCTGGGGGGCGGATAGCGCCGACCCCC
>JBOGFE010000490.1:0-3368 GCA_050741935.1 Acidimicrobiia bacterium
GGCGTGGCCGGCCTGACCGGCGCGACCCCGGACCTGGCCCGCTCCTGGGCGCCTCCCACGGTGAAGCAGCTCCGGTCGGAGCGCTCCTGCCCGATGTTGCCCCCGGGGCCGTTCCCCGAGCTGTCGCCGGACATGAAGCCCTGGTCGCAGATCTCGTCACCGGCCTCGACACCGTCCGGAATGGTGTAGCCGGTGGTGAAGTCCCCGTCGTTGGTGGTGGGTCGGTCCTCCACCGTCAGGCGGGGGGCGAACTCGTCGTTGATCGTCACGCAGTCGACGGTCTTGTGCAGGGCGTTGCCCAGCCAGTCGGCCGGGTCCCAGCTCAGCGTGACCTCGACCGTGTCGCCGGCGGCCACGGTGGCGCCGTCGGCGGGATCGGTCTCCTTGCCCAGGCCGCCGGTGGCGGGCTGGCCCAGGAGGCGCTGGCACGTGGCCTTGACGTAGGCGTCCCCGGCCTCCTGGGACCCTTCGGACCCGAACCTGTCGATCTGAGGGGCCCACGCCGCCCCGGCCATCACCAGCACCATGCCCGTCGCCAGGCCGAACCCGCCCGCGGCCCGTTGGACCCTCGCGCCCATGGCCCCCCCTTCCGCTCCGCGGCCGATCCCCGCGACCGCACGCGAAGGCATTCCCTTAAGTAGGCGCCAACTAACACCTTTTTCCTGCCGGTACGCTGCCGGGGTGAGCCTCGACCGCTCCCTGATCGAGTCCGTGCGCGGGCTGGAGGAACCCGAGCTGCGACGGCTCGTCATCCTCGCCCAGGACCTCCTGGCCCGGCGCGGGGGCGAACGGGTGCCCTCGGGCGGCAAGGTGACCTTCCGGCGGGAGGACGTCCGCTGCGGCAAGGCGAGCTGCACGCGCTGCCCCCACGGCCCCTACTGGTACGCCTACTGGCGCGAGGACGGGAAGGTGCGGAAGCGCTATCTCGGGTCGGCCAAGGCCAAGTGACCGCCGAGCTGACCCGGCGCAGGATCCTCTGGGGGGTCCCCGACGCCCTGCTGGTGTGGGTGGGGGCGGGCGCCATCGGGGTCTTCGCCTCCCTCCCGGTGGCCACGGCCGCCGACATCGACCCGCTGTACACCTTCGGCGTGCTCCTGCCCGTCCAGCAGTTCGCATCCCTGGGTGCCCTGCTGGTCGTGAGCAAGGCCAAGGGCCAGGGATCGCTCCGGGCCGACTTCGGTCTGGAGGTCCACGCCCGCGACGCCCGCTCGCTGTGGCTCGGCCCCGTTCTGCAGGGGGCGCTGTGGCTGGCCCTGCTGCCCCTGGTGTGGATCGGCGGTGACCTCGAGAACCAGCAGCTGGTGGAGGACCTCGAGCGCTCCCGCGAGGTGCTCCCGGTGGTGCTCTTCGCCCTCGGGGCGGTGGTCATGGCCCCGATCGTGGAGGAGACGCTCTACCGGGGCCTGCTCCTCCGGGCCCTGATGCGGCGGGTGAGCCCGGGCGCGGCCGTGTTCGTCTCGGCCACCGTCTTCGCCGCCGTCCACTGGCTCGGCGATCCCAACGCCCTGCGCTCCCTTCCGGCCCTGGCCGCCCTCGGGGTGGTCCTGGCCCTGCGGGCCATCCGCACGGGGAGCCTCTCGTCCTGCATCCTCATCCACGCCGGGTTCAACCTGACGACCACGGTGCTGGTCCTCATCGCTCCGGAGAATTTGTCTTAGGTAACAGGCCGTTACCTAAGCAATCTCTCCTCAGAGCCGGCCCGGCGCGCTGCCGCCAGGGGGTCGGACCCAGGTCGGTCGAGCGGCTGTCCGGCGGCGTCATCCCAGCCGAAAAAAGCACAACGACCAGGACTTTCGCCTGGTCGTCGTCAAAACGGGGCGTAAAAATGCCTTCCGCAGTGACCCTGAACCTTGCGGCTCCGGCCCCTGCGGAAGACAAATAGCAACCTATCACGGGGTTTCGAGCTCCGTCAAGGCGGGCGGCAGAAAATCTGGCGCCCGACCACGACCGGTCCCGCGGGGTCGGACGGGCGCCCTACCATTGGGGCGGTGAGCCGCCTCCGCGTCCCCCCGCAGAACCGATGAACCGCAAGCCCGGAGAGGGGCGCCGATCCGGAGGCGGTTCCGGGTCCGGGGGCCCGACGGAGTCCAGCTTCCCCCGCTGGATGCCCTGGATCGTCGTGATCCTGGTCCTCAGCGCGCTGCTGGTGTCCAACCTGGGCGGCAGCGGGCCCCGGCGCGACGTCCTCGACTACTCCGAGTTCATCGAGGCGGTCAAGGCCGACAACGTCGGCGCCGTCAAGATCGATCAGGTCAGCGGGCACATCGAGGGCGAGTTCAAGAACGGCGACGTGTTCCGGACCCAGGGCCCCCAGAACGAGGTCCCCAACGAGGACATCGCCCTCATGAGCGAGCACGGGGTGAAGCGCAACTACCGCGCCCGGCAGTCCGACTTCGTCGGCTCCCTGCTGCTGTGGCTCCTGCCCATCGGGCTGCTGGTCGGATTCTGGTGGTGGATGGGGCGGCGGGCCCAGGGCCAGATGGCCGGGATCATGAACATCGGCCGGTCCAAGGCCAAGGTGTACACGACCGAGAAACCGAAGACGACGTTCGCCGACGTCGCCGGCTACGCCGGCGTGAAAGAGGAGATCACCGAGGTCGTCGAGTTCCTCCGCAACGCCGGCAAGTTCAAGGAGATCGGCGCCCGCATCCCCAAGGGCGTCCTGCTGGTCGGCCCTCCGGGCACGGGCAAGACCCTCATCGCCCGGGCCGTGGCCGGTGAGGCCGGTGTCCCCTTCATCTCCGTCACCGGCTCCGACTTCATGGAGATGTTCGTGGGCGTGGGCGCGAGCCGCGTGCGCGACCTCTTCCAGAGCGCCCGCAAGATGGGCCGGGCCATCATCTTCGTGGACGAGATCGACTCCATCGGCCGCAAGCGCGGCGCCGGCCTCGGCGGCGGGCACGACGAGCGGGAGCAGACCCTCAACCAGATGCTCTCGGAGATGGACGGCTTCGAGACCACCGAGGGCGTGGTCATGATGGCGGCCACCAACCGGCCCGACATCCTCGACTCCGCCCTGCTGCGTCCGGGGCGCTTCGACCGCCAGATCGTGGTGCCCCTCCCCACCCAGGAGGAGCGCCTGGCCATCCTCCGGGTCCACTGCCAGGACAAGAAGATTGGCGAGGACGTCGACCTGGACATCGTGGCCCGGGGCACGCCGGGGATGAGCGGCGCCGACCTCGCCAACCTGGTCAACGAAGCGGCGCTCTTCGCCGTGCGTCGGGGCGCCGACCGCGTCGGCGCCCAGGACTTCGACGCCGCCCGGGACCGGGTCATCATGGGCCAGCGCCGGGAGTCGATGGCCCTCTCCGAGGAGGAGAAGGAGGTCATCGCCTACCACGAGGGCGGCCACGCCGTGCTGGCCTACG
>JBOGFE010000491.1:0-2493 GCA_050741935.1 Acidimicrobiia bacterium
GGTCCAGGCGGTCCGCTGGGGCTGGGTGTCGGTGAACCCGGCGGCCGCCGCTTCCCCGCCGCCGCTGCCGACCCGGGACATCCGGCCGCCGTCACCGGAGCAGCTCCGGCTGCTGTTCGCCCGGGCCGGCGAAGAGAACCCCGCGTTCACCGTCTTCCTCCAGTTGGCCGCCGCCACCGGCGCTCGTCGGGGCGAGCTCGTCGCCCTCCGGTGGACGGACGTCGACCTGGCCAGCGGCGTGTTGACGATCGCCCGGGGGGCGGTGAAGGGCAAGAACGGCCTGGTCGTCAAGGACACCAAGACGCACGGCACCCGGCGCATTGCCCTCGACCGGGCAACCGTTGCCCTCCTGGCGGCGCACCGGCAAGCCGCCGAGTCGGTTGCCGGGGCATGCGACACGATGTTGCTCGACGACGCCTACGTCTTCTCCGATGATCCAGAAGGCCAGTCGAGCTGGCGGCCCTGGCTCGTCACCCAGGCCTTCGCCCGGCTGGCGGCGCGGTCGGGCATGCCTGAGGTCCGGCTCCACGACCTGCGCCATTTCGTCGCCACTCGCCTGCTCGGGAGCGGCGTGGACGTCCGGACGGTGGCGGGGCGGCTCGGCCACAAGAACCCGAACGTGACGCTGAGCGTCTATGCCCACTTCCTGCCCGAGGCCGACCGCGAGGCGGCGGAGCTCCTCGGACGCATCCTCACCCCGGCGGAGGACGTCGAATAAGCCGCCGCCCATCCTCGCCGCTCCAAGCCTCCGAGCAACGACCCGGGGCGGCCACATCGCCGTGCTCGACCCCCAGGGGTGTTGAGGCCCCTGACGATGCCTGAGCCGACGCCGCTCCGAGGGCCCAGGATCCGTCGAGCCCCGTCCCCGACGATGCCGTCCTCGTCGTCCGGGGCGATGACCTCGACCCCGACGTGAGCCGCCATCAAGCCGAAGGGTTCCTGCGGCGGTATCCCGACTGGGGCCGGTACGGGCTGTCGGCCTACTACGCCCGGAACCTGGTCGAGGTCGATGACCTCGCAGCGGACCAGCTCGAGCGCTTCCCGCTCCTCGCCCTCTTCCGGATTGCGGATCTCAGAGAAGCCGGCTTTGAGGTGGTGCCTACGTTCCGGACCCCTCACGTCACCATCGCCTTCACCGGAGCTTTGGACCGGAGGCTGGACGACCTGGTCGCTCTCAGGCTGGAGCTGCGGGAGAATCCGTATCATGACGTTGAGCCGCACTGAGAGGGAACAGCCATGGCGAGCCCTCAGATCGAACTCGACCTGATGGTCGACCTCAACACGATGGACGACACCGGTCTGCCGTGGGCTTTCTTCGATGACGCCCTGCACCCTGAGCGCCTCGTGCCCGGCGCCCACATCATCGCGGGCTCGGGCGTAGTTCGGGCCGTCGCCCAGGTCATCGACGTTGTCGACGGCATCGTCCACGTCCGCCCGCTCCGAGGCTCGGTGGCCTCCAACGCCCACCTTCTGGGCGAGCGCCCGGCCTGACCGATCGACGGGGGTTGACGAAGCACCTCTTGGTCGACTGCAGGGCTTACCACGGAGAAACCTTCGCCATGGCCCTGCCGCGCCCTGGGGAGGGCGCTGGGCAGACGACAGGGCGTTGCCCGCCAACCGTTCAGATGGTTGCCCGGGTCGTCGTAGGCGGGCAACGAGTCTGAACGGCGAGAAATCTCGCTCCAACTGAGTCTCAACGCCGCGCGTTCACGTTCGCGTTCAGACCGGCGTTGAGGGTCGCCGTGCATGGTGAGCACGAAATTTCCCGCGTCGCGTCGGCCCGACTCGGCCGCCAGTCGTAGGGGTGAACAGTTCTGCGAGCCGGAGGTAGCAATGGACCGCTCCGAGCGGTTGGTGCTCTCGGTCGCCGAGGCGGCCGAGATGCTGGGGATCTCGAGGACGCTGGCCTATGACCTCGTCGCCCGAGGCAAGCTCCCGGCGCTGCGCCTTGGCGGGCGCATCGTGGTGCTCCTGCGGCCGCTGGAGCGCCTTCTCGACGGGGTACAGTCCGAGGCCGCTGGCGTCACCGACGGCCCTGCCGGCCGTCCTGGCGAGCCGTCGTCGAAGGCGTCCTGATGCCGGGCACGGCGGGCGGCGCGGTCACGACGCTCGCCCACGCCGCAGGCGCATCTGCCACCTGCCCGGCTGCGGCCCTCCCGCGGCGCGGTCGATCGCGGCCTGCTCCTCGGCGCCTCTCCTACCTTACGATCTCCTCCCTCTCCCGATCCCACCTCCCCTTCACCCCCTCGCGAACCCCCGCGACCAACCGCCCGAACCAGCCACCCCCTTCTTCCAGCCAGCCCCCGAACACCACCCCTCAACGTCCGTCAGACATTTGCCAGCCCTTTGGGCGGGCGTTGCCCGGCCCGGCGCCGTTCAGATCGGGAACGGGATGCTGAGGATCACCAAGCTGGCCGACGCCGAGTACCTGATCGGTCAGGTTGCCCTGGGGATCGATGACTACTACCTGGGCGTCGGGGAGGCGCCCGGGGT
>JBOGFE010000492.1:0-5334 GCA_050741935.1 Acidimicrobiia bacterium
ATGCGGGCCACGAAGCGCATCCGCTGGGCCCGGTCCATGCGCCGGCTGGCCAGCCAGGCGTAGGACTCGACCACGTTGGAGGCGATGAGGGTGTTCTCCAGGTCGAAGACGGCCAGGGTGCGCTCGGGGGCGAGTACGTTGTTCCGGCCCCGGTCCTCCTTGGTCAGGCCTCCCCTGGCCGAGGGCCGGGTCCGCACCCGGGCGTGGTGGACCACGGAGGGCAGGTGGACGTCGTGGACGTAGCGGGCCCAGTCGATCACTGCCGGGTCGGAGCAGAACGACTCGCCGTCGGCGGCGTCGAGGGCGTCCCCCAGGCCCCGCCGCCGGCTGTCGTCGAAGCGGGCCTCCGTCTCGATGTAGGACCCGTAGAGCTCCACGTAGCCCAGGGCCCGTTCGGCCTGGGTGCGACGCTCCTCCAGGCGGGCGGCCACGTCGGCCTTCTTGCCCCGGACCGGCAGGTGGCCGACGGCCCGCTCGGCCGCGGTCAGCCCGCCGACGGCCCGCTTGAGCTGGCGGCGCACCCGGCCCCGCCCGGGGAAGGACCACTCCGGCACCACGATGGGCTGGCCGGCGTCGTCGTAGAGGGGATGCTCGGTGAACCACTCCTGGACGAGGTCGACGAGGATGCCGTAGCGGAGCGGGTTGCTGGCTCCGGTGACGGCGTGGAACACGGCCGGCTCCTCCGGCGGGGGGGCGGCGGCCACGGCCAGCACCGTCCCCACCACCAGGTCGACGGGAATGACGTCGATCACGCCCTCGGGCAGGCCGGGGAAGTCCTTCAGGAGCCCCCGGCCGTAGGAGATGATCACCGGCTCGGCCATGCGGAAGCCCCGGATCCAGCCCGGGAGGGGCTCGACCAGGGCCGACTCGATGATGGACGGCCGCACGATGGATACCGGCACCGCCCCCCGCCCCTCGACCAGGGCCCGCTCCCCGAGCGCCTTGGTGTAGGCGTAGGCGTCGGGCCAGCCCAGGGCCTGGGCCCGGGCCCGGCCGAGCTCCACCAGCCGGTCGTCGACCCAGCTCTGGCGGAGCCGCTCGGCCCGGGAGGCGAGCAGCGGGGTGCCCGCCGCCCCCAACTCGGTATGGGCCTTGCGGGAGAAGCGCTTGAGGAGCTCGGGGCGGCGGCTCTCGGCATCGGCGTCGGCCCGGGCCCGGCGGGCGCCGGCCACCTCGGCCCGCCAGTCGAGGTCGACGGAGAAGGGCGTGTCGGTGAGGAGCGCCTCGGGGGCGGAGCCCCGCCGGTTGCCGGCCACGTAGGCGGTGGACACCGACACCAGGTGGGCGGACGACCCGGCCCGGGAGAGCACCTCCGCCACCCGGCGGGGTCCGAGGAGGTTCACCTCGACGGCGGTGTCGATGGGGACGTCGAAGGAGACGGCGGCGGCGGAATGGATCACGACGTCGCACGAGGCCAGGAGGGTCAGCCCGTCGTCGTCCAGGCCGAGCCCGTCCTGGCCCACATCGCCGGCCACGGCGATGAGCCGCCGGGAGATCCCTTCGTCGAAGCCGCTCCCCCACTCCCGGCGCAGGCGGTCGAAGGCCTCGTTGCGGACGATGTCCCGCCGGACCCGCTCAGCCGCCCCCACCCGGCGACCGGGACGCACCAGCGCCACCACCTCACAGTCGGGCACGCAGCGCAGGAGACGCTCGACGACGGCGGTACCCAAAAAGCCCGTCGCCCCGGTCACGGCGACTCGGCGGCCGGCCAGCGACTCGGCGATCACGAGGAAGTTTCTAGCATTCGGGACCGGCGGGGACCCGGAACGCCCCCGGTTGGCTGGAGGTCCGGCGCCCCGCCGGTCAGCCCAGTCGAGCGGCCAGTTCGTCAGCCGGGGCTCATCGGGGTCCCCGCCGGGCGCCGGGTCCAGTCCGCCACCCGCTCCCGCACCTCGGCCAGGAGTCGCTCGCGGGTGTAGGCCCCCTTGCGGAGCACCTCGGCGACCCGCCCCGAGAGCATGGCCTGCTCCTCGCCGGAGAGGTCCTTGGCCGTGACCACCACGATGGGGATGCCCCGCCATTCGGGCCGGGACTGGAGCTCGGCCAGGAAGCCGAAGCCGTCCATGCCGGGCATCAGGAGGTCGAGCAGGACCAGGGACGGCCGGTGGTCGGCCACCTGCTCCAACCCGGCCCGCCCGTCGGCCGCCTCGGCCACGGGGAACCCTTCCCGCTCCAGCATCCGGCGCAGCATCTCCCGGGTCGCAGGGTCGTCGTCGATGACCAGCACCGGGGCGTCCAGATCCACGCAGTGGCGGCGCAGCACGGCCAGCAGCCGGTCGCGGTCGACCGGCTTGGTCAGGTAGTCGGCCGCCCCCAGGGGCGCGGCGGCCCGGTCGCCGGCGACCACCAGCACGACGACGGGCACCTCCCCCAGCTCGGGGTCGGACTTGAGGGCGCTGAGCAGGCTCCAGCCCTCCAGCCCGGGCAGCTCGAGGTCGAGGGTGATGGCGTCGGGGTGGACCTCCCGGGCCAGGCGCAGCCCGTCGCCGGTCCCGGCCGCGGTGACCACCCGGTAGCCCTCCCCGGCCAGGACCTCCTCCAGCTCCTGGCGCACCTCCGGGTCGTCCTCGATGACGAGGACGGCCGCCGCCCCACCCGGTGTTGCCACCGGGACGGGCTCGGGCGACGGCAGCACGGTCTCCGACCCCTGCCCGTCGGAGGGCACCGCCGCCGCAGTGGGCTCCGGTACGGCCGTGCCGGCCACCCGGGCCGGAAGGCGCACGGTGAAGGTCGAGCCCCGGCCCGCCTCGCTGACCACGGTGATGTCGCCGCCCATCAGCTGGCAGAAGCTGCGGCTGATGGCGAGGCCCAGTCCCGTGCCCCCGAAGCGGCGGGTGGTCGACGACTCGGCCTGGGAGAAGGCCTCGAAGAGGCGGTCCATGTGTTCGGGGGCGATGCCGATGCCGGTGTCGGTCACGTCGAAGACGATCGTTTCGGGGACACCCCGGACCCCGGTCGTTTCGGGGACACCCCGGACCCCGGGGGTTTCAGGGACCCCGGGCTCCGCCTCCCGGCGGACATGCAGGGTCACGGTGCCGGACTCGGTGAACTTGGCCGCGTTGCTGGCCAGGTTGAGCAGCGTCTGGCGCACCTTGGTGAGGTCGGCGTGCATCTCGCCGAGCCCGGCGTCGGTGACGACCTCGAGCCGGTTGCCCTTGCTCTCCACCGCCGGGCGGACGGTCTCGGCCACCTCCTCCACCAGGGCCGCCACCGGGAAGGACTCCAGGTAGAGCTCCGTCTTGCCCGCTTCGACCTTGGACAGGTCGAGGATGTCGTTGATGACTCCGAGCAGGTGGCGGCCGGCGGAGCGGATCTTGGCCAGGTCGGGCAGGAAGTCGTCCTGGCCGGCCTCGGCGGCGTCCTCCTCCAGCATCTCGGAGTAGCCGATGATGGCGTTGAGCGGGGTCCGAAGCTCGTGGCTCATGCTGGCCAGGAACGTGCTCTTGGCCTGGCTGGCCACCTCGGCCACCTCTTTGGCCGCCTGGAGGGCCTCCTCGGACCGGGCCCGCTCGATGACCCGGCCGATCTGGGTGCCGACGTCGTTCATGAGGGCGAGGACGGCCTCGTCGGGCTCCTCCACGTGGCGGGAGAAGAACTCGAGGACCCCGGCCGTCTCCCGGCCGACCAGGACGGGAAAGGCCATCCCCGCCCGTAGGCCGGCAGCCAACGCCGCTTGCTGGCGGGGGAAGTCGTGTTCGAGGGCGACGTCGGCCATCCACGATGGCCCCCCGGTGGCCAGGACCTTCCCGGGAAGGCCGACGCCGGAAGGGAAGCGCAGCTTGGCGCTGGCCTCCTGGAAGGGACGCAGGTGCTCCGTGTCATCGACGTGCCATACACCGGAGGACACGAGACCAACTCCCGGCTTCTCCTCCTCCGGGAAGAACAGGGCATGGCCGACCGGCCAGCCGGTGTAGGCGCAGACGAGGTCGAGGGCCGTATGCGTCGCTTCCTCCTGGCTCACGGCCAGGTTGGCGGCCACCGCCACCAGTTGGAGCAGGCGCAGCTCCCCCGTACGGACCCTCACCGTCTCCTCCACGCCGGCGTAGCTGGCGGCCAGCTCTGCGGTCATGGCGTTGAAGGCCTGGGAGAGCTCGCCCACCTCGTCATCCCGGTCCACGGGCACCTGGAAGTCCCGGTTCCCCGCCGCGATCGTGCGGGTGGCGTCGGTGAGCCGGGTGATGGGTCGCGACACCGACCGGGCCGCCAGCACGGCGCCCACCGCCAGCAGGGGCAGGCCGATGAAGACCAGCTGGAGCAACGTCCGGCGCTCGGCCCGGATGGGGGCGAGAACCTCGGCCTCGTCCATCTTCACCTCGAGGCCGAGACCGAGCGTGGGCAGCGGGCGCCAGGCCGCCAGCACCGTGGAGCCCCGGTAGTCGCGTTGGGTTCCCGACCCCGCCTCCCCCCCCACCGCCGCCGACAGGCCGGCGGCCTCGTCGGCGTGGACGGGGATGCTCCGACCCTCGGGCAGCTCGTCGTCGAAGCGGGTCGGCGCCACCACCACGATGGTCTCGCCCCGCCGGGCGGCGAGGACGGTCTCGCCGGTGTCCCCCAGGCCGGCGTGGTCGCCGACCACGGCGAAGACGTCGGTCTTGCCGACCTCGAAGACGGCCACGCCGATGATCCCGCTCGGGTCGGCCAGGGGGACCCCGACGTAGGCCGACCGCTGGTTCACCGAGAACGACTCGAAGCCCACCAGCTGGAGCTGCCTCGAGTCGCGCACCCGGGTGAAGGCCGCCGCCCGCTCGGTGCCCTTGAACGGCCCGGTCTCGTAGTTGAAGCCCAGTCCCTCCCGCTCGTTGACGGCGAAGACCCCTTCGCCGCCGGGGGCGACCAGGAACAGGTCGGTGAAGCCGAAGTCGCGCAGGTACCGGGAGAAGAAGGGCCGCAGCGAGGCCTCGACCTGGGCGTAGTCGGCCGAGTCCACCCCGGTGGTGCGGAAGGCCGCCTCCAGACGCCGGAAGCGGTCGGCCACCGCCGGGGTGCGGGCGAGGGCGACGGCCGCTTCCCGGTGCTCGGTGGTGAAGGTCTCGATGCGGTCGGCCTTCGATTCGGCGGTGGCCACCACCACCTCGAGGCCTTCCCGGCGCAGGTCCGATTCCCGGTTTCTGGACGACAGCAGCAACACCACGATGAGCGGCAACGAGGCCATGAGCAGGAACCAGGCCAGCAGCCGGGTGGCGATCGTCCGTCGCCGCGCCGGACGCCACGTGGCCTTCAGCCGGTCGGCGATCCCGCTCACCCGGTGCCCCCCGGGGACACCACGACCCCGGGCTCCCGCAGGGCAGTCACGGCGAAGGCGGGGACGGGGGCGTGGAACCCCTTGAGAGTGAC
>JBOGFE010000493.1:0-6260 GCA_050741935.1 Acidimicrobiia bacterium
GAAGACCAAGATCGAGGATGCCCTCAAGACGCTCAAGGAGGCCCTGGCCGGCACCGACGTGGAGGCCGTCCGCCGGGCCCACGAGGGTCTCATCTCCGCCAGCCAGAGCTTCGCTTCGATGCTCTACCAGCAGGCCGCGGCCGCCTCGGGCGGCTCGGGGCCGGCCGGTGGCCCAGCGGGCGAAGGTGCCGCCGGCGGGCCCGGCGACGAGGAGGTCGCCGACGCGGAGATCGTCGACGAGGAGAAGGGGGCTTAGGCGGTGCCGGAGCACGACGACCCGGGCCCCGGGGACACCCCTCACCCCGGGCCGCCGCCGGCGGCGGACGCCGCCGACGCGTCGGTCGAAGCCGTCGACGAGGCACCGTCGGGTGAGGAGGCACCTTCGATCGAGGAGGGGCGGGCCGAGGATCCCGTGGCCGCCATGCGGGCGGAGCGGGACGAGTACCTCGACCACCTCCGCCGCCTCCAGGCCGACTTCGACAACTTCCGCAAGCGGATGATGCGCGACCAGAGCACGCACCTCGAGCGGGCCACGGCCGGGCTGATCGAGCAGCTGCTCCCGGTGCTCGACACCTTCGAGCTGGCCCTGCTCAACTCCGGCACCGACGCCGAGCGTCTGCTCAAGGGCGTGGAGCTCGTCTACTCCGAGCTGCTCGGCGTTCTGGAGAAGGCCGGGTTGGAGCGCATCGAGGCCAAGGGCAAACCCTTCGACCCCGAGGAGCACGAAGCCGTCATGTCCGTGGAGGACGGCGGCGAGCCCGGCGTGCGCGACGTCGTGCGGACCGGCTACCGCCTCAAGGGCCGGGTGCTCCGCCCGGCCATGGTGAAGGTCGCGACCTAGGCCGATGGCGCCACAGCGCGAGTGGTTCGAGAAGGACTACTACGCCACCCTCGGGGTCTCCAAGGACGCCCCCGAGAAGGAGATCACCCGCGCCTACCGCAAGCTGGCCAAGCAGTACCACCCGGACGCCAACCCGGGGGACGCCGCCGCCGAGGAGCGCTTCAAGGAGGTCTCGGCCGCCTACGACGTGCTCGGCGATGCGACCAAGCGCAAGGAGTACGACGAGGTGCGGGCCATGGCCGGCGCGGGCGGCTTCCCCAACTTCGGGGCGCCCGGGGCGGGCTTTCCCGGCGGCTACCAGACCTACGACTTCGGCGACGGCAGTGGCATCCGGTTCGAGACCGGCGGCGACAGCGGCTTCGGTGACCTGCTGGGCAACCTCTTCGGAGGGCGCAACCGGCGCGGCGGCCGGGGCGGCTTCAGCCCCGCCGGCGCCGGCCCCCGGCGCGGCGGCGATCTCGAGGCCGAGGTCCATCTGGCCTTCGAGGACGCCGTCCACGGGGCCACCATCGGGGTGCAGCTCACCGGGGCCGCCCCGTGCTCGCAGTGCGGGGGAACCGGCGCCGCGCCCGGCACCCTCCCCATCACCTGTCCCCAGTGCGGTGGGTCGGGCAGCCAGGCCGTCGACCAGGGCCCGTTCTCCTTCTCCCAGGTGTGCCCCCGCTGCGCCGGCGCCGGGCGGATCGTGGAGAAGCCCTGTCCCCGCTGTGGCGGCGGCGGGGCCGAGACCCGCACCCGGGAGGTCAAGGTCCGCATCCCCCTGGGGGTGGCCGACGGCCAGCGCGTCCGGGTCAAGGGCAAGGGCACCCCGGGCCGCAACGGCGGCCCCCCGGGCGACCTTTTCGTGCAGGTGTCGGTGGCGCCCCACCCGCTGTTCGGCCGGCGGGGCGACGACCTGCTGCTGCGGGTCCCGGTCACCTTCGCCGAGGCGACGCTCGGGGCCGAGGTGCGCGTCCCCACCCTGGATCAGCCCGTGACGGTGCGCATCCCGCCGGGTACTCCCCATGGCAAGACCCTGCGGGTCCGGGGCCGGGGCATGCCCAAGGCGGCCGGCGGCACCGGCGACCTGCTGGTGACGGTGGAGGTGGTCGTGCCCCAGAGCCTGTCCGACGAGCAACGCCAGGCGGTGGAGGCGCTGGCCGCCGCCACGCCGGTAAACCCACGCGATCACCTGGGGGTGTAGCACCATGAAGGAACTGAGCCGGGAAAGCGGCGGCGGATGGGGCAGGGGCCCACATCCGCACCGCGATGAGCCGCTAGGTGAAGAGCCATGAGCAGAGAGGATCGGGCGCTGTATGTGATCTCGGTGGCGGCCGAGCTGGCCGGGGTGCATCCCCAGACCCTGCGCATCTACGAGCGCAAGGGCCTGGTGGAACCCCAGCGGACGGTGGGCCGGTCCCGGCGCTACTCCGATCGCGACATCCGCCGCCTGCAACGGATCCAGGAGCTCACCACCGAGGGTGTCAGCCTGGCCGGGGTGAAGCGGATCATCGCCCTGGAGGAGCAGCTGGAGGACGCCCGGGGCGAGATCGAACGCCTCGAAACCGAGTTGGAGGTCCGCCAGGTCGAGGCCGACCAGGCCGTGGCCGACGTCCACCGCCAGTACCGCCGTGACCTCATCCCCTTCTCCAAGGCCGTGATCCGTTTCGGCCCCAAGCGTTGACGACGGCGCCATGAGCACAGATGCGATCGTCCTCTCCGGCATCAGAGCGCTGGGCGCCCACGGGGTCCTGCCCGAGGAGCAGGCGCGGCCCCAACCCTTCGAGGTCGACCTCGAGCTGCGCCTCGACCTGACCCCCGCCGGGCGCAGCGACGCCCTGTCCGACACCGTCGACTACGACGCCCTCACCGCCCGGGTGGTCGGCATCGTGGAGAAGGGCGGCTGCCAGTTGCTCGAGGCGTTGGCCGCCCGCATCGCCGACGCCGCCAAGGCTGACCCCCGGGTCGAGAGCGTGGTGGTCACGGTGCGCAAGCTGCGCCCCCCGGTGCCGGTGGCCATCGACCACGTCGCCGTCCGCATCGAACGATGAGCATCAAGCCGTGCGGAGCACGGGTTGGCGGCTGGGGCTGGGGCCCCCGGCCGCACTGCGATGAGCCGCCAGGCGAAGAGCCATGAGCATCGCTTACCTGGGGCTGGGTTCCAACCTGGGTGACCGGCTGGCCCACCTGCAGTCGGCCGTCGACGGGCTGGCCGACCGGGCCGGGATGGTGGTGGCCGTCTCCGCCGTCTACGAGACCGAGCCGATGGGTGGCCCGGAACAGCCCGACTACCTGAACGCCGTGGTCGCCCTCGACACCGCCCTCGACGCCCGGGGGCTGCTCGGGGTGGCCAAGGCGCTGGAGGAGGAGGCGGGGCGGGACCTCGACGGGGAGCGGTGGGGGCCCCGGCCTCTCGACATCGACATCCTCATGGTCGGCGACGACCGGGTCGACGATCCCGACCTGACCGTCCCGCATCCCCGGATCCACCAGCGGGGCTTCGTGCTCGCCCCCCTGGCCGATGTCGCTCCGGGGGCGGTGGTGGCCCCGGCCGCCGGTTGGCTCGGTGTGCGGCGCACGCCGCTAGGATTACGGGTGTCCGAGTAGTCCGGCACCCCGGAACGGGGCTGGAACGAAAGGTTTCCCGACCTCAGGTGGATACGGCCCTCGTCACCGCCATCCCCGACCTGCGCGAGCACCTTGACGCGGCCCGGAGCCAGGGGCAGTCGATCGGGTTCGTCCCCACCATGGGGGCGTTCCACGAGGGCCACCTCTCCCTCATGCGGGCCGCCCGGGCCGCCCACGACCTCGTCGTCGCCTCGCTGTTCGTGAACCCGTTGCAGTTCGGGCCCGGCGAAGACCTCGCCCGATACCCGCAGGACCTGCAGGGAGATCTGGCCGCCGCCGCCGACGAAGGGGTCGACCTCGTCTTCGCTCCGTCGGTGGAGGAGATGTATCCCGGCGGGCCGCCGCTCACCACCGTCCACGTCGAGGGCCTGGCCGACGGGCTGTGCGGCGCCGGCCGCCCGGGGCACTTCGACGGGGTGGCCACGGTGGTGACCAAGCTCTTCGCCCTCGTCGGTCCGGCCACCGCCTACTTCGGTCGCAAGGACGCCCAGCAGCTGGCCGTCGTCCGCCGGTTGGCCGCCGATCTGTGCCTGCCCGTGGAGGTCGTGGGCTGCCCCCTGGTGCGGGAGGCCGACGGGCTGGCCATGTCCTCCCGCAATCGCAACCTGTCTCCCGCCGAGCGGGCCGCCGCCACCGTCCTGTTCCGGGCCCTCACCACCGGCGCCGACCTGGTGCTGGGCGGCGAGCGGGACGCCTGCCGCCTGCGCCGGGTGGTGGCCAACGTGGCCACCACCGAGGACCTGGTCCGCCTGGAGTACGCCGAGGTGGTGGACGCGGGCACGCTCGAACCCCTGGAGGTCGCCCAGGGTGAGGTGCTGATGGCGCTGGCCGCCCGGGTGGGCGACGTGCGACTCATCGACAACGTGACCCTCCGGGTCGACGCCGCCGGGGCGAGCGTCGATCTGGGTGTGACCGTCGCTCCGAGCACGCCCGGGGTCCGGGGTGTCCCCGGGGAAATAGGGGAGGCCACGTGCGCCGCCGGATGATGAAGTCCAAGATCCACCGGGCCTCGGTGACGGGCGCGGACCTCGACTACGTCGGCTCGATCTCGCTCGACCCCGAGCTGATGGCCCGGGCCGACATCCGGGAGTGGGAGCAGGTCGCCGTCCTCGACATCGACAACGGGGCCCGGTTCGAGACCTACGCCATCTACGGCGGTCCCGGCGAGGTGACGCTCAACGGCGCCGCCGCCCGCCTGGTGCACCGCGGCGATCGGGTGATCGTCATCACCTACGCCGACTACGAGGAAGCCGAGCTGGAGAACTTCAAGCCCCGGATCGTCCACGTCGACGACCGCAACCAACCTGTCCCCGACTTCGACTTCTCTGCCGGTTCCGCCTGAGTGACCGACGTCCTGGTCCTCGGGGCCGGTGTGGCCGGGCTGTCCACCGCCCTGGGCGCCGCCCGCGCCGGGCTGTCCGTCACGGTGCTCACCAAGGCCGCCCTGGGCGCCTCGGCCACCCGCTACGCCCAGGGTGGGGTGGCCGCCGCCCTCAGCCCACCGGATTCCCCCGAGCTGCACTTCTCCGACACCATCTCGGCCGGCGGCGGCCTGTGTGACACCGACGCCGTGCAGGTCCTGTGCGCCGAGGGACCGGGCCGGGTGCGGGTGCTCTTCGCCCTGGGAGCCGTGTTCGACCGGGAGGACGGGGCCCTGGCCCTGGCCCGGGAGGGCGGCCATTCCCTGGCCCGGGTGGTGCACGCCGGCGGCGACGCCACCGGGGCCGAGGTGGAGCGGGCGTTGGTGGCGGCGGTGCGGGCCGCCGGCGTGGAGATGGCCGAAGGGTGGCTGGCGCTGGACCTCACCGTCTCCGGCGGGCGGGTCACGGGGATCACCACCCGTTCGCCCGATGGTCGCCTCGTCGCCGTCTCCGCCCGCCACGTGGTCTTCGCCAGCGGCGGGGCGGGCCAGCTCTACTCGGTGACCACCAACCCGGTCGTCTCCACCGGCGACGGGGTGGCCATGGCCCTGCGGGCCGGGGCGGCGGTGGCCGATGTCGAGTTCATGCAGTTCCACCCCACTGCGCTCCACGACCCGGGGATGCCCCGCCCCCTCCTGTCCGAGGCGCTGCGGGGTGAGGGGGCGGTGCTGCGGGACGAGGCCGGCGTCGCCTTCATGGCCGGGGAGCACCCCCTGGGGGACCTCGCCCCCCGTGACGTCGTGGCCCGGGCCATCGCCGGGCGCCTGGCCGAGCGGGACCTCGACCATCTCTGGCTCGACGCCACCGCCATCGACGGGTTCCCCACCCGGTTCCCCACCATCTGGAGCGCCTGCCAGGCGGCGGGGCTGGACCCGACCCGGGACTGGCTGCCCGTCGCCCCCGCCGCCCACTACCTGTGCGGCGGGGTGGTCACCGACCTCGACGGGGCCACGTCCCTCCCCGGCCTGTGGGCCTGCGGGGAGGTGGCCTGCACCGGTGTCCACGGGGCCAACCGGCTGGCGTCGAACTCACTGCTCGAAGGCCTGGTGTTCGGCCACCGGGTGACGGCGGCCATCGTCGCCGGCAAGGACGCTCCCGACCGGACCGGCGCCATGCGGGGCGTCCCTCCTTACCTGCGTTCGAATGTCGCCCCCCCGGGGCCGGCGGACGAAAGCATCCATGAAGAGGACGGGTTGCGCAGCCGGCTCCAGCGCACGATGACCCTCCACGCCGGGGTCCGTCGCGACGCCGCCGGCCTGGCCGCCGCCGCCGCCGACCTCGACGGCATCGAGGCCCGGGCCCGTCGGCTGGTCGAGCTGATGGCGCTGGCCTTGCAGGGGAGTCTGTTGCTGCGGCACAGCGACTCGGCCGTGGCCGACGCCTTCTGCGCC
>JBOGFE010000494.1:0-3793 GCA_050741935.1 Acidimicrobiia bacterium
GTGTTGAGGTACACGGGGAACGTCGTGGCCAGGGCCACGAGGAAGATCTTGGGCGTCTCGCCGATCCCGAACCACAGGATGAAGAGCGGCACGAGGGCGAGCACCGGCAGCGTCCGCAGCATCTGGAGGGGAGCGTCGATCAGCTCCTCGCCGTGTCGGGACAGCCCGGTGATCAGCGCCAGGACGAGCCCGAGGAAGATCCCAAGTGCCAGGCCCTGCGACACCCGGCCGAGGGACACGAGGAGGTGGTATTGGAGCTCGCCGTCCTGCATCAGCTGGCGGCCGGCGGCGGCGACGGTCGACGGAGCCGCCAGGGTGCGCTCCGACAGCATCCCGGTCGAGGACGCCAGCTGCCAGAGGGCGATGAGAAAGAGCGGCGACGCCACCCGAACCCAGGGCCGGGAGCGCCTCCTGCGGCGCGTTCGGCCCCCGGCCGTGGTGCGGGTCTTGGCGTGGACCATTTCGCAACTCTCCCCGATGGAGTTTCTCACTTCGCTCCTCATGCGGGCAGGGGGACGAAGCGCTTCAACTTGCCCGACCTCGCCTGCCGTTCGATCCCTTCGACCGGCGTCACCGTGACCTCGGGCGCTACAAGCCCCAGCCGGGCGAGCCCTACAGCGATCTCGGCCTCGAGGGCGGGCAGGTCGACCGGGGCCATACAGCAGATGGCGACGCTCGCCCCCCGGCCGGTCTGGTGGACCTGGTACTCGACGATCTGGCGGTGATGGGACAGGGGAGCGCGGAAGACGTGCGGTTGCACGGTCACGCCGCCGTAGACGAAGGTGTCGTCCAGACGTCTGTCGGGGTCTGCGATCCGCTGGAACACCGAGCCGCACCGGCACCCGTCGTCGAGGAAGGTGAGCTGGTCCGTCATCTCGTAGCGGATGAGCGGCATGGCGTGGTTGAACAGGTTCGTGAGGTAGATCTTGTCGGAGCGCACGCCGACCGGGACCGGTCGCCCATCGGCGTCGACCGGCTCGACGATGGTGAGGTCGTCGCTCAGATGCGTCCCGGTGGACTGCCCACACGACATTCCGCAGGATGCCCCTGATGTGCCCCAGACGTTGACGACGGGGACCTGCCACGCCTCCTCCGCCGCCGCTCGGATCTCGGGCAGAAGCGGCTCGCTGCTGGAGAGGACCCGGCGCGGGCTGATCCGCAACCGGCCGGTGACAGCTTCGTGGGCCAGGCGTTGCAGCGCGCCGGCGTACCCCCACAGGACGGTCGGCCGGGCGGTGTTCAGTCCCGACACGATCTCGGACATCGGCAGGGTGACCGGGACGTGGTGCCAGACGGCGCCGTCCGCGCTCGAGAACGTCCGGAGGGTCGAGCTCCCGATGTGGGTGGCGGACTCCGATGCCACGCGACCGAAGACGTTGGGGGCGGCGTCGAGGTCGGGGTCGAGCCGGCGGGCGCGTACCTCGCTGCGCACGAAGGCGAGGTAGCACACGGCCCACCCGTCCCAGTCGTAGACGAACACGCCCCGCCGGCCGGTGGATCCTCCCGAGGCGCACGCGTGGTAGCGGTCGAAGAGGTAGGCGTCCCCGGCCGTGCGCGCCGCGAGATGGGCCTCGACCACCTCGAGCCTCAGCCGGTCGTCGGTGACGATCTCATCGAAATGCTCCATGAGATCGTCCTTGGTCATCACCGGCAGTTCCCGGAGCATCTGCTCGTCGACTTCGTCGGGGTTCACGTCCGCGAGATGCTTGCGGTGCCACGGCGAGAGATCACGGGCGGTTCGGATGAGGCGCTGCAGCTCGCTGCGGCGGTGCTCGGCGAGACGATCGGAGGACCAGTCGATCCGGGTCACCATCTCGGGCAACCTGGCTTTGGCGTCGGCGATGTGCCGCTGGCGGAGCTCCTCGTAGGTCGTCATCGTCACCCTCCCGTCCGGTGCCGGTCGGTCGGGGACGACGCTACGGATCGGGCTCGCCGTCGTCTCCCGTACCGGGTACGTGTCCGGGTACGCGAGTGCGTGGGCCGGGGTTCGCGCCCAGGCTCACAGACCCAGATCCACGGCGCGGCGCGAGAGCTCGATCTTCGAGGCGACACCGAGCTTCGCGTAGGCCCGGGCCAGGTGGCCCTCCACCGTCCGTTCGCCGATGAAGAGCCGTTCCCCGATCTCTCTGGCCGAATACCCGGCCGCCGCCAGACGGGCGACCTCAAGCTCCCGGGGTGTGAGCGAGCCCGGCCCTCGCACCGCCGCCGCCGCCCGTTTCCCCTGGGAACCCAACTGCGCCAGCCGGTCGAGGGCTTCGTCGCGATGGAACACCGCTCCGCAGGCGTCGAAGATGCCGGCGGCGGCCCTGAGCGCCTCGACGGCCTCGGACCGGTCGTCGGCACTCAGGCCGACGACTTCGTGGGCCCGTCCGAGGTAGAACGGCCAGGCATCGGAGAGCAGGGCGACAGCTCGGCGGCCGTGGCCAGCGGCCGAACGGCGGTTTCCGGTGCCGAGGCCGATCCATCCCGAGGCGAGGGCGGTGAGGCCGTGGTGACAGTCGAGCCCCGAGCGATCCGCCAGCTCGGCGAGACCAGCGACGGCGGCCTCGGCCGGCTCCCCGAGCCGCCCCGTGATCTCGGCCAGGTCGACCAGGCCGGGAAGCGCGGCGACGACCTCCATGGCCGCCAGCCGGGTGACGAACGTGGTCAGGCAGGCGACGGCCTCGGCGGGACGGCCCTCCCGCCAGCGGAGAACCCCTTCGGCGTAGTGGATGTACTCGCTGTAGAACGTCCAGATCCGGTCCCCGTACGTGGCGCGCGCCGTCGTGAGATGTCGGCGCGCCTCGCCCAGCTCGCCCATCTGAGCGGCGGCGACGGCCGCCATCGCAACTCCCCAGCCGAACCGTCGGCTGAGCGTGAAGGTGCTCGCGCCAGTCCCCCGCCGGACCCAGGGCAGGGCCTGGCGGAACTCACCGGCCAGCACCGGGATCACGATCTCGTGCCCCGGCGAGCCGATCTCAGGCGAGACCTCGGCGATCGCACGGGCCTCTTCGAGCAACGAGAGGCTCTCCGCCGTTCGGCCCTGGATCACCTCGGCGAGTCCGGAATTCAGGAGGGTCAACACGAGGTGGTACCGGTCGTTCTGGGCTCGGGCGGTGGCGATCAGCTCGGCCCTGGCGGCCCGGGACTCCTCGAACCGGCCGCGCCACATCGTGGCCCAGGCGACGGTCCACATGGCGCGGGCCCGTACCACCTGGTCCCCCACGGCTGCGCCGATCCGGGCCAGGTCTCGGGCACGGTCCTCGAGGGTGCGCATGTCGCCCTGCAGGCCGAGGATCCAGGCGAGCTCGTGGGCGGCCAGGAGCGCCCCCCGCCGGTCCCCGGCCTCCTCGAACAGCGCGGCCGCGTCCCGGCAGACGCGTTCGGCCTCGGGCAGTTCGCCCGTCCCCCAGGCGAGGAAGCTGGCCAGCCGAAGCTTGACCGGCGCCCGCCGGGCGGGATCGGCGATGCCATCGAGGGCGCCGTCCATGGCGCGTAGGGCGCCGATGCCGAGGACGGCATAGCCACCGGCCTGGTGTTCGACCACCCACTGCGCCTCCCACGACAGGGCATCAACGACCTTCTCCCAGCGGGGATCCCCGGCCGGGAGGATCTCGACCAGCGAGGCGAGGATGGTGAGCGCCTCCTGGAAGGCCCCGCCCTCCTCGGCCTGGCGGACCGCCTGGCGCAGCACCTCCACCGCCTCGTCGTCTCCGGGCTCGGCCGAGCGGACGAAGTGGGGGGCGGCCTCCCCGAGGCGGCCGGCGGAGAGCAGCCCTCGCCCGGCCTGCCGGTGGATCCGCCGGCGGCGGCC
>JBOGFE010000495.1:0-2176 GCA_050741935.1 Acidimicrobiia bacterium
GGCCAGCGCCGTGAACGCCTCTACCTGGGCGGCGGTCTCCTCCGCGCTCCAGCCCAGCTCACCCGCCATCAGTTCCGCCACTGCCGGGGCGGCGGCCACGGTGGCGGCGGCGTCCAGGAGCAGCGCCCGGGTCCGGCGGGACAGGACGTCCTCCAGGGTGAGGGCCATCTCGTAGCGGACGGCGTAGATGGCCTCGGCGGCCAGGTAGGGCAGGCCGGGCACCAGCGGCTCCGCCAGGGCGGGCTGGTCCACCACCATGGCTGCCACCGTCCGGGCCTGACCGCCGTGGCGGCCGGCGAGGTGTTCGGCCACGTCGGCCGCGAGGCCGAGGCGCTCGGCCGCCCCGGGGCCGGCCATGTCGTCGTAGCCGTCGGCTCCGAAGAGGGGGAGCGACCCGGTCCTCGACCGGCCCACGTCCAGGCCGTCGCCGGCTTCCCGGCACATCGCCAGCGCCTCGTCGACGGCGTCGGCGGCCATCTTGCGGTAGGTGGTGAGCTTGCCGCCCACGATCGACACCAGGCCGGACGGGCTCACCCGCACCGAGTGGCGCCGGGACAGGTCGGCGGTGCGGCCGCTGCCCTGCGTGCCCCCCACCAGGGGCCGCAGGCCGGCCCAGGTGCCGAGGACGTCGGTGCGTTCCACCGGCCGCAGCAGCCAGGCGTTGAGGGCGCCGAGCAGGTAGTCGACGTCGGCGGCGGTGCAGGTCGGTTCGTCCAGCGGGCCGTGGTAGTCGGTGTCGGTGGTGCCGACGTAGACCCGCTCCCCCCAGGGGATGACGAACACCGAGCGCTTGTCGCCGGGGACGGGCAGGACGGCCGCCACCTGGAGGCGGAGGCGGTCGGCGGACAAGGTGACGTGGACGCCCTTGGCCGGGCGGATGGATCCGGGGTTGCGGCCCTCGTCGAGGGTCCGTAGCTCGTCGGCCCACACCCCGGCGGCGTTGATCACGATCCTGGCCACGACGTCGATGCCGGCGCCGCCCAGGCGATCGCGGAGGACCGCGCCCGCGACCCGGTCGCCCGTCCGCCGCAGGTCGGTGGCCTCCACGTAGTTGGTCACGACCGCCCCGTGGCTGGCCGCCGTCTTGACCACGGCCAGGGTGAGGCGGGCGTCATCGACCCGGGCGTCGTAGTACAGGAAGCCGGCGGCGAGACGCTCGGTGTCGAGGTCGGGCATCTGCTCCAGGGTCTCTTCCCGGGACAGGCGCCGGTGCAGCTTGCCGATGCGGGCGCCGCCGGTGGCGTCGTACATCCACAGCGCCGCCCCGATGGCCCGGGAGTAGGCCCGGGCGCCGGCCCGGCCCGTGCTGCGACCGGCGAAGACGGGGATGAGGAAGGGCAGCGGCCGCACCAGGTGGGGGGCGAGTCGCAGCAGGCGCTGGCGCTCGGCCAGGGCCTCGTAGACGAGGCGGAACTCCCGCTGGTTGAGATAGCGCAGCCCGCCGTGGACCAGCTTCGAGGAGCGCGACGAGGTGCCGGCGGCGAAGTCCCCCCGTTCCACCAGGGCGGTGCGCAGGCCCCGGCTGGCGGCGTCGAGGGCCACGCCCGCCCCGGTGATCCCGCCGCCGATCACCAGCACGTCGAGGGGTTCGGAGGCCAGGCGGGCCAGGTTCGCCTGTCGTTCCTCGCCCGAGAATTTCACGGGCACGGATCCTAGGGGGCGGCCCTCGAGCAGAGGATTGGAACATTCCCGGCATAGCGTGGCCGGTAGGGGGGAATAGCTTGCCCGGAAGGTTTCCTAGGGCTGAACGCGGGGAGATGCTGGTTATGCAGTCGGTTTTGGAACGGATCTGGCCGCTGGAAGGGGTGAAACTTCCAACGGCCCTGGCGTGGCGGGCCAAGGGAAGTTGCCGCGGCAGCGACCCGAGGATCTTCTACCCGCCGTCCGACGATGACGGCGTGGCCGAGTCCGCCAAGAAGATCTGCGCCGAGTGCCCGGTGCGCAAGCCGTGCCTGGAGTTCGCGCTCTCCACCCGCGAGAAGCACGGTGTGTGGGGCGGTCTCACGGAGCGGGAGCGCCGGCGGGTGCTGCGCCAGCGCCGCCGGTCGGCCTAGGTGACTGGTGTCTTTTGCGGGCGTGAGGGTCGGCGATGAGTCAGAATGACATCGGTGTAACTCTTGAGCGGGTGGGGCCGATGACTCTGGGACTGGCTGAGCGGCAAGGCGATCTCCTCGAT
>JBOGFE010000496.1:0-7841 GCA_050741935.1 Acidimicrobiia bacterium
GTACGAGCTACCGCTACACGGTGGAGGTCGACGGCCGGCCGGATCGCAGCCGCGGCCGGGGCCGCCTGGCCACCCTCCCGGAAGGGCCGGCCTCCTTCACCCTGGCCGTGGGTGCCTGCGCCCGCACCGGCTCGGACGGCGTGGTCTTCGACACCATCCGGCGGCTCGACCCCCTCCTCTACCTCATGGTCGGGGACCTCCACTACGAGAACATCGGCACTGACCGGGCCGGCGTCTTCCTGGGTGCCTACGACCGGGTCCTCACCGCGCCGGCCCAGGCCGCCCTCTACCGGTCGGTGCCCGTCGACTACGTGTGGGACGACCACGACTACGGGCCCAACGACGCCGACGCCACCTCCCCGAGCCGGGACGCCGCCCGGCGGGCCTACCGCCAGGCCGTGCCTCACCCGCCCCTGCCCGCCGGCGACGGCGGCGCCATCCACCACGCCTTCACCATCGGGCGGGTGCGGGTGGTGGTGACCGACACCCGCTCGGAACGCACCGGGGCCACCATGCTGGGGACGGCCCAGCGGGAGTGGCTGCTCTCCGAGCTGCGCCGGGCCGACGAGCACGCCCTCGTCATCTGGGTCAACCCCGACCCCTGGATCGACGCCGAACGGGACGGGGAGGACACCTGGGGCGGCTACGCCGGCGAACGGCGCCTCATCGCCGACACCATCGCCGGCGAAGGGATCACCAACCTCGTCATGGTCAGCGGCGACGCCCACATGGTGGCCATCGACGACGGGACCAACAGCGGCTACGCCAGCGGCGGCGGGGGCGGCTTCCCCGTCCTCCACGCTGCCGCCCTTGACCGGCGGGGGAAGGTCAAGGGCGGCCCCTACAGCCACGGGACCTTTCCCGGCCCGGGCCGCTTCGGGGTCATCGAGGTGGACGACCGGGGCGCGTCGGTCGGAGTCGAGCTCTCCGGCCGCGACTACCACGGCCGGACGCTGGTCAGCCACGCCTTCGAGGTGCGGGTGCCCGACGGGGGGATTGCGAGAGGTTGACGGCCGGGTAAATCGCGGTCGAACGGATTCTTAAGGTCGCGTGCCGGTGCGCCGATACCAGAAAGTGCCAGATTCCAGGCGTATCGGACCAAGGAGGCAACGATGCCTACCACCACTGAGATCCGGATCGAGACCACGCCGGCGGTCACCCGCCTGATCTGCAGCTGGACAGCGGATGAGGGCGGACGGCCGGTGTGTCAGTGGGAGCTGGTCCGCGTCCCGGCCGACGAGATCACCGTCGAGGCCGTGGCCTGAGCCACCGGTCAGGCGTAGGCGCCGGCCTGGAGCCGGAAGAGCTCGGAGTACAGGCCCCGGCGGGCCATCAGCTCGTGGTGGCTGCCGACCTCGACGATCCGGCCCCCGTCGACCACCAGGATCAGGTCGGCCATGCGCACCGTGGAGAAGCGGTGTGAGACCAACAGCGTGATGGCGCCGTGGCGCCGGGCCCGCTGGGTGGAGCGGGCGATCGTCTCGAAGAGGGCGAACTCGGCCTCGGCGTCCAGGTTGGCCGTGGGTTCGTCGAGGAGCAGCAGCAGGGGCTCCCGCATGGCGGCGCGGGCCAGGGCCAGCCGCTGCCACTGGCCGCCGGAGAGCTCCGCCCCGTCGAAGCGGCGCCCCAGCTGGGTGTTGAGGCCGGCCGGGTAGCTCTCGACCAGCGGTCCGGCCTCGGCCCGCTCGAAGGCGGTGAGGACGGCGTGGGCGTCGTCCAGCTTCTCGAGGTCGCCGATGCCCACCGTCTCGCCCATGAGGAACTCGAAGCGGGCGGAGTCCTGGAAGGCGGCGGAGATCCGGGCCCGCCAGGAGTCGAGGTCGATGTCGGGCAGGGGAACACCGTCGACGGTGATCCGCCCGGTGGTCGGCTCGTAGCAGCGGGACAGCAGCTTGACCAGCGTGCTCTTCCCGGCACCGTTGTCGCCCACCAGCGCCACCACCGTGCCCGGCGGCAGCCACAGGTTGACCCCGGCCAGCACCTGGGTCTCGGTTCCCGGGTAGGTGAAGGACACGTCCTCCAGGGCGATACCGCCCCGCAGCGCGTCGGGGGCGGCCGCCCCGTTCCTGTGCAGCCGCTTGCGGATCCCCTTGGCGTAGTCGAGGAGCCAGAGGTGGCGCAGGGCGACCTGCAGGGTCTGGTTGAGCAGCCCCGTGGCCTGGGCGATGCCGGCGATCTGGCCGTTGAGCTGGGAGGTGAGCCGCATGGTGAGCACCACCTCGCCGGCCACGTGCAGGCCCGGGTTCCGCTGCGCCTGCCACACCACGAAGACCATGGCCGCCATCTGGGCGCCGATGGCGACCAACCCGCCGGCCGCCTCCCAACCCGCGGCCTTGACGTTGGCCGACACCATCTGCCGGCGGGCCGCTTCCGACGCCTTCCGGTGCCGGCCGACGATCTCGCCGCCGAGGCCGAAGATCCGGACCTCCTTGGCGAATCCGTAGGACGTGGCCGTGGTGAAGTGCTCCCGGGCCAGGCGGGTGTCGGCCGCGGACGCCTCGGACGCCTCGACGATGAGGGCCCCGGACTTCGACTCGGTGATGAACCCCACCAGGTTGAGGAGGGGAAGGCCGAGGAGGACGGGATGGATCTGGTAGAGGAGGACGCCGGTCAGGACCGCCTGGCCCACCACGCCGATGTTCATGACCACGGCCCCGACCGCCTGGGCGAAGACGGCCCGCTGGGCCCGGAGCATCTCGATGCGGTCGAGGTAGTCGGGACGTTCGTGGTGCTCGATCCCGGGCAGCCCCGCCACCAGCTCGATGAGCTCGCGTTCGAAGCGCAGGCTGGTCTGCTCCTGGAGGGTGAAGCGGACCTTGGAGAGGACGACCACCATGACGTGCTGGAGGGCGACCGAGGCGGCCACGGCGAAGACGCCCACCGCCGCCCGCTGGGCATCGCGGTACATGATCCCGTCGGCCAGCATCTTGAGCCAGAAGCCCGACAGCACCACGGTCAGGCTGGTCAGGGGCAGCACCGTGAAGACGAGGCCGGCGCGCGCCGGGCTGGCCACGAAGGCGGTGCGCACCACCAGACAGAGAGCCCGGAGCCACCTCATGCCCTGCTCCCCGTGCGGCGGTAGCCGTCGCCGGTCCCGTTGCCGTCGCCGCGCCAGCGGGTCGGCGGCGGGGCGGGCGCCTGGTAGTGACGGGCCTGGAGGCTGAACATCCGGTGGTAGCGGCCGCCCAGGGCCAGGAGCTGGCTGTGGGTGCCGGACTCGACGATGCGGCCCTGATGGAGGACCACGATCCGGTCCGCCCGCCGGACGGTGGAGAACCGGTGCGACACGATGATGGTGGTGAGCCCGGCCGTCAGCTCCAGGAAGCGGTTGTAGAGGGCGGCTTCGGCCCGCACGTCGAGGTTGGCCGTCGGTTCGTCGAGGACGAGGATCCGGGCGCCCGCCTCCAGGGCGAAGAGGGCCCGGGCCAGCGCCACCCGCTGCCACTGCCCGCCCGAGAGGTCGATGCCCCCCTCGAACTCCCTCGACAGGGTGGTGTACCAGTTCTGGGGCAGATCCTGGGCCACGCCCCACAGCCCCGCTTTCTCCGCCGCCCGGTAGCGGGCCTCCCAGCCCGCCTTCCCCGTCCCGCCGAAGACGATGTTCTCCCGCAGGGTGACCGGGTAGCGGGCGAAGTCCTGGAACACGGCGCCGATGCGCTGCTGCCAGGCCGTGGGGTCGAACTCGGCCAGGTCGACCCCGTCGACGGTGACCCGGCCCGCCACCGGCCGGTAGAACCCGCAGATGAGGTTGACGAGCGTGGTCTTGCCGGCGCCGTTCTCGCCCACGATGGCGAGCGACGTCCCGGCCGGGATCTCGAGGTCGAGATCCTCCAGCACCGGGCGCTCGGTGCGCGGGTAACCGAACCAGACGCCCTCCAGGCGGATGCTGTCCCGGGGGATGCTGCCCACCGGGCGGATCCCGGTCGGCATCTCCGCTTCCGTCTCCGCCACCAGGGTGTCGACGGCGAGCACGTGGGGGAGGGGCGCCGTCCCCATGCGCAGGATGTACTCGTTCTCGGCCTGGAAGCCGAGTCCGGCCAGGCCCATGGCGGCCTGGAGGTAGACGAAGAGGTCGCCCAGGAGCAGCTCGCCGCTCAGCGCGGCCCGCACCAGCGACCCGAGCAGGAAGAGGTGGCTCCCGAAGATCATCGCCGTGTTGAGGAGGGTGCCGACCCGGCCGCGCCGGCGCCTGCGCCAGACCTCGGTCATGCCCGCCCGCCAGCGGGACTGGAAGCGATGGGTGAGGAAGGGGGCGAGGCCGAAGACCCGGGTCTCCTTGGCCGCCGTCCCACCGAGCACGAGGTCGGCGATGTACTCCGACTGGCGCAGCGCGGGGGTGGAGCGCTCCATGGAGGAGACCAGGGTCGCCATCTGCACCCGGTACCAGACCCGGGAGAGGAGCCAGGCGGCGGCCAGCACCAGCGGCGCCCACCAGTGCCACCGGGCCAGGAGGACGCCCGAGGCGACGGCGGCCAGGCGGGCGCCGCCGAGATCGCTGAAGGCCCCGAGAGCCTGCTGGGCCGAGAAGTTCTCCGAGCCGACCTGCTGGGCCATCCGCAGCTCGTCGGCGATGCGGGGGTCCTCCAGGTGGCTGATGGTGGAGGGGCGGAGCAGCGGCGCCATCACCCGTTCCCGGACGAGGAGGGTGAGGCGGTGCTCGAGGCTCTCGATCGCCGGTCCGAGGAAGGGGAAGGCGCAGCGCTGTACGAGCGCGATGGCGGCGACGGCACCCAGGGCCAGCCAGGCGGAGTTGTCCACCGATCCGTTGCTGCCGATGAGGGCGTTCAGGAGGAGGCCGATGGCCAGCGTCCCGCCGATGGCCGCGGCGGCGTCGAACACGCTGGCCCCGAGCATGACCGAGAGTCCGAGACGGTCGGCGCGCCAGGCCAGGCGCACGAGCGCCGTGGCCGGGTGGGGTTGGCGCGCGCCCCGGGCGGGCCCGCGCCGGCTGGATGTCGGGTGCATAACGGGAACTTTCGGGACAATGTGCCCGCACTCCTGCAAACGGGCACATGCCGGCTCCCGATTCCTCGCCGGGAAGGGGAGGAACGGCCATGGAAGAGGGCGGATGAGGGAGGAAGGGCCAAGAAAAAGGGGCGGACGCAGATGCGCGATGGCATGTGCGTCCGCCCAGCAGTGAGTCGGTTACAGGCCGAGCCCGCCGCCGAAGAGGCTCAGGACACCGGTCAGGACGCCGGCGTCGTTGAGGACGTTGTTCAGTGTGATGAGACACACATTGGTCGTCCCACCTCCGCGGCTGTGTCTCCGGGATCCCTTACGGGACAGACCGGCGACATCCGTCATGACGGAAGGAAGAACAGCCAGACCCGACACGTCCGCGTGAAGGGACAGGTCAGTACCTTGCTCGAACATTCGTACACCTCCCTTCGAGGCGATTCCGGCTCGGCCGACCGAGCTGGGCGACAGCGTCCGGGCCCCGGGCGGGGCCCGGACCGCTGCCAGTAACAGAGCTGACGGTTTAGAGGCCGAGACCGCCGCCGCCACCGAAAATGCTCAGGACGTCGCTCAGGACGCTCAGGTCATTGAGCGAGTTGGACAACGTGATGAGACAGACGTTGCTCTTGCTCGCCCGGTGCCGTCGCGAGCCTTTACGGCTCAGACCGGCGAGCTCTTCGGTCACGATCGAGTCCGCCACCGGAAGCGCCTGAAGGTCAAGCACCTCAGCCTTGGTGAGTTCGAACATGCGGATCCACCTCCTCTCCGGTTGTTGTGCTCGAGGCCGCCTGCTCAGCGCCCCTGCTGCTTTGTTCTCGTTGGGCAGGCGATCTCGATTCCGTGAGCCCGCCGACGAAGCCGGCGACCTCTCGAAACCAGCGCTCGAGGACGTGACGATCCACGAGGTCGTGGCCTTGACCTTCCAGCTCGACCATTCGCACTTCAGCGTCCCCAGCGTCCCTTCCATCCCGCAGGGCCCGGACCAGTGCCCGGGACTCCCCGACGGGAATGATCAAATCCGCGGTGCCGTGCGCAATGAGCACCTTGCTCCGGATAGTTCGGCACCCTTTGAGTAGATTCCTGCCGGATTCGCCCGAATTTCCCCGATCGAGCAAATCAAGCGTTCCGCGCACTTCGGGCGTTCCGTGCTCCTTGAGCGATTCGAACGATTTGAACGGGGCGAACGCCACCACTCCGGCCACAGGGCGCACAGAGGCCACAGCGAGGGCGAGGTAGGCGCCGTAGCTCTCGCCGTAGAGCACGACCCGGGACGCCCCCAGTCCGTCGATGACGGAGGCCACGGCCTCGACGTCGAGCGACCCGGCGGTGCCGAGGAGGCTGTTCAGGTAGGGCCGGCCCCAGCCGGTGCTGCCGGGGTAGTCGAGGGCGACGACACCGAGCCCGAGGGCGGCGAAGAGCTGGAGCTCGGCCTGGTACTCCGAGCCCCAGCGGGCGATGGGGCCGCCGTGCAGGGCGACCACCATCAACCCGCGTGCCATTGCCATGCTCGGGTCCAAAATCAGGGCGGGCATCGGGCCGGCGGGCCCGGGGAAGGTCACCGGCCGGCCGGGACGGCGCAGCGGGCCGGTGGCATGGTCGCCGTCGGCGACCGGCTCGACGTCGAGGTGGAAGCGGCCCGAGGGCAGGTGCAGGCGGGCCGGGCGCCAGGGTAGGTCCGGGGCGGAGAAGGCGAAGCGCACCGTGGACCCGTCGGGGTCGGCTGCCACCACGGGGCCCACCTCGCCGTCGGGCACGGGCAGCGGGTCCGAGATCGCCAGGGTGGTGAGATCGGCCGTCCGCAGGCGCACGAAGGGGCCCGTCTCGTGGTGGAGGAGCAGCCGTCGGGCATCCCGGGGCCCGACGAATCCGCAGGGCCGGGCCCCCTCGTCTCCCTCGGAGAGGGCGGGGAGGAAGCGGACTCCGGCGGGGTCGCCCAGGCGGGCCACGCCCACGGCCGGCCAGCCCGGGGCGTCGGTCGTCAGCACCAGATGCCCGGCTTCGGGATCGAAGAGGACCGCCCGGTCGTCCGAGTCCGGTGAGAGCTCGAAGAACGGGCTGAACCGGCCCGCTTCCAGGTCGACGGTGTACACGCTGGCCCGCCCCGAGGGGCCGAGGACGTTGACGGCCAGGCGCCGCCCGGCCTCCAACCAGACCCCTCCGTCGACCCGGGCGGGCAACCGGCCCACCTCGGTCCAGCTCCCGTCGGCCCAGTCGATGCGCAGGAGGGCGGTGACGTCTTCGAAGCCGGTCACGGCCAGCAGCTGCCAGGCCTCCCCGGGAAGGCGGGGGAGCAGGCAGGTGCGGGGGGTGGCCAGGGCGGCGATCTTGTGGACGTGCTCCCCGGGACTCCAGCCGGCCTCGCCGTTGTCGACGGCGATGACCATCAGCTCCACCCCGGCGTCGATGGGGCGGCACAGGCCGATGAGATGCCGGTCGACGAGCTCGATCACCGTGCCTTCCGGGAGGGGTACCCCCGGTTCGGTGTGCCGGACCAGCCCGGGCGTGGCGTCGTCGAGCCATTCCACCGAGTCGCCGTCGATCCAGGCGGCGCGGCCGAGCTCGGCGGAGAAGGCGAAGTCCCGGCGCAACGGGAGCCGGGCCAGGCCGGCGGCGAGGTCGGGGACGGTCATCGCGGCGGCCTCGGACGCCGGAACTTCGAGGCCCGGGCGAGCGGCAGCAGCTCGTCCAGGGTGAGCGGCCGGGGCCCGCCGGCGGCCAGGCGCAGGAAGAACGAACCGACGCCGGCCATGCCCGTCCCGAAGGCGGCGCTGACGGCACCCCCCGTGTCGTCGGGGAAGGCCTGGGTCCCGTCGTCATCGCGCCGGCGCAGCCACAGGGAGGCGGCCGCCTGCCGGGCCTGGGCCCGGTAGCCCTCGTCGCCCGTG
>JBOGFE010000497.1:0-12212 GCA_050741935.1 Acidimicrobiia bacterium
GGACGGCGCCGCCGTGGTGCGCGTCACCATCCGCACCGGGGTGGTGGGCGGAGTCGACTGCGGGCCCTTCTCCCCCTGCTCGGTGTTGGTGGCGGCCGAGGCGCCCGTCGCTCCCGTGACGGTGCCCGTCGCCTTCTCAGCCGGTCCCTCGGCCCGCTACCAGGGCGGGCGGCTGGCGGCCGGGCTGGCGCTGGCGGCGTTGCTCCTCGCCCTGGCCTGGCGACTGGTCCGGATCACGGACTGGCAGGAGCCGGCCGCGGCGTCCACCCCGGAGATGGACCGGGCCGTCCTCGACGCCTGAATCTCCCGAGGACAAAGAAACTTCTCCGCCGGCGGTCACCCGGCCGGCCGCGTCGCTCGTCTGTCGTCATGACGGTGCCGATCCGGCCCGTGCGCATGAACCGTTTCCGGACGCCGGCTCGACAAGAAGGCAGCGGGCACCGGTCCATCGACGAAGGAGACGCACATGACCCCCACCACGATCAGAAGCCGGATCGGCCTCTGGGCGGCGGTCGCCGCCGCGGTCGCCATACCGGTCCTCCTCCAGAACGTCCCGGCCGGCTCGTCCGGCAGCCAGGTCACCCGGGGCGAGTTCCAGGTCTTCGCCGCCGGCGCGGGTGACAGCCGCTTCGAGCACCTCCAGGGCCACGCCCAGATGGTCCGGGCCGCCGACGGCAAGACCATCGTCAAGGTCGAGGTGACCGGCCTGGTTCCCGACACCGCCTACCCGGTCCACGTCCACGCCGCCCCCTGCAACGTGAACACGGCCAACGGCCACTACCAGTTCCGCTCTGACGGGGGCATCAACACCGTCAACGAGATCTGGCCCGGCTTCACCACCAACGCCGCCGGCGCCGGCAACGGCCGGGCCGTGGCCGACCGCACGGCGGGCGAGAACGCCGTGTCGGTGGTGATCCACTCACCCGACGCCACCCCCGCCCCCAAGGTGGCCTGCGCCGACCTGAAGTAGACCTCCACCCGGTACCGCGAGTGCAGACAGGCCCCGGCCACCGGCCGGGGCCTGTCTGCCACCTCAACGGGTTCATGGGGTCTCCCGATGAGGACCGTCTGCTGGTCCGAGAACCGCATTTGGTCGAGGATCAAATCGCATGGGCGCTCCCTGGCTGGGAACCCATAGGGGCAAACCTCGCGGCACGGGGTGCTAGCACCCCGCTCCGCCACATGCCTCCCACCTGCCCTCCGGCGCCCGTATGGCCCAAGGTCGAACCGGGCCACTTGGTGGGCCCGAGAAAGGGGCGTTTCTGATGAGCAATGTGCGGCGGTTCCCCGCCATTTCCCTGTCCCTCCTGGCCGTCGTGGGCTTGGCGCTCGCGGCTTGCGGGAGTGACGATGACGACGAGGCGACCACCAACACGACGACGTCGGCCGGAACCGTCGGCGGTGACGACGCCATCGTCGAGTTGCACGAGTACGCCTACGAGGTGAGCGGCAAACTCCGGCCGGGTGGCACCCTGCGGGTGCGCAACACCGGCGACGAGTTCCACATGATGGGGCTCGCCAAGCTCAAGGCGGGCAAGACCTTCGAGGACGCCAAAGCGGCGTTGTTCTCCGAGGACGAGGCGGACGACGGCGAGGTTATGGACCAGGCGCACATGCCCGGCCACTTCATCGGCCCGGGCAGCGAAGCCGGAATCACCGTGCCGGGCCTCGAACCCGGCACCTACGTCATGGCCTGCTTCATCAACGTGGAGGGCGAGGAGACACCACACTTCGCCAAGGGCATGGTCGACCAGATCGAGGTCGTCGACCACGACGCCGCCGCCCCCGAGGCGGACGCCACCTATGTCACCGCCAAGGGCCAGGCGGTCACCGGCCCGGCCACGCTCACCGCCGGTCGGCACGTCCTCAAGATCGAGGCCGGCACCGACGCCGGCGACCTCGAACCGGGTCTGTACAAGCTGAACCCGGGCACCACCGTCGAACAGTTCGGCAAGGCCGCCGAATTGCTCGAAGAAGGCTTCCCGGAGGACGCCCCCAGCAAGCTGCCCGGCCGAGTCGTCATCGGCATGTTCGACTTCGTCGACATCCCGGCGGTGTACCTCGACGTCGACCTCGACCCCGGCACCTACGTGCTGGTTGCCGACGACACCGACGACGAGGACGAACCCCTCGTCCCCGTCGAGATGATCCAGATCACCGTGACCTGACCGACCAACGCCGACCGGGCCGCCCACTTCAACCCGCGAGGTGGGCGGCCCGAAACGCGGCCGGGGGTGTACGACGATGCGCCACCTGCAGGTGAACGCCACAGGGTAACGGCCCTTTGCGCCAATCGTCGGTGTGCTACGTTCCGTACTACATCGACACGAGGTGCGGAAACATGGCCCGAACCCTGAAGGGCCGTCTCGAGCGGCTCTTCGTGCTCCTCGACCAACTTGAGGATGGCGAGACGGTCGTCACGTCGGTACGTCAACCGGCGGCGTTACGAGAGGCGGTCAAGGTCGCCGTCGAGCTCGGCCTCGACCCCACCGCGAACGACGCCGCCGTCCGGGCGCTGCGCGACCGCCTCGACACGTTCGCCCAACGGCTCGCGCTCGACGCACATTACGCCGCGCACCCCCACACCCGGCCCGACCTCGCCGCCCGGGCACTCGCCGCCGCCCGCCTGGACGGTGACCCACTCGCCGCCCAGCCGGAACTTCTCGCTCGCGCCGCTCGAGAGGTGGTCACGCTACGCCCCGGGGCGAGCGCCGACGACGTCCTCCTCTACGCCGCGGGCCTTGCCCAAGCGGCGCGGAGCGCATGAGACAACCGCCGGGAACGGTCGTCCTGGACAACGAAGCCGTGGTTGCGCTCGCCGAGGAGCACCACCCCAAGCATGAGGCCGCCCTCGCCATTTTGGAGGTCACCAACCAGCGGCGGAGCCGAGGCGAGCTCGTCGCCGTCGTGGTCCCGGTGGCGGTACGCGTCGAGGCCGGCTGGGACCGCACCAGTCCGAGGTCAGCCAACCTCAACCGGTTGAGCCGGGCCAAGGACGTCGATCTCGGAACGGGCGCGGCGAACCGGGCGGCCCAGCTGCGCACCCTTGTCCCGGGCTCGTCCGCCGTCGACGCCACCGTCGCCCAAGCCGCCGAGTCGGCCCCCCACCAGCCGGCCACCATCGCCACATCGGATCCGGGCGACTTCACCCGGCTGGCCTCGCATCTCGACAAACGGGTCGTCATCGCCAAGCTGTAGCTATCGCTCACGCGCTCGGGCCGCCGGAGCCACGGCCCGCAGGTCGAGCTCCATGCCCTCGGCGGCGGCGTCGACGCTCAGACCTCGCGGGCCTCCTGGCCGCACCCGCTGGAGGAGGGCGTCGATGTCGTCGTCGGTGCGGGAGGGCCCGTGATGGAACAGCAGCACGTGACGGGCGCCGGCGGCGGCGCCCAGTGCCACGGCGTAGTCCGCCGCCGAATGGCCGTAGTAGGCCCAGCGGGCGAGCTCCTCGGCGGTGTGCTGGCGTCGTGGACGAGCAGGTCGACGGCACCGGCCAGGGCCAGGGCGGCGTCGTGGAGCTCGCCGTGGCCGGCGGGGCCGGGACCCAGGGCGAGGGGTCCGTGGTCGGGGAGGTAGGCGAGCGTCGAGGATCCGTCGCTGACCCGCAGGCCGTAGGTGGTGCCGCCCTTGTGGGGCACCTCCGCGGCGGTGACGGCGAAGCCTTCGATCTCGGCGGTGCCCGCCATCAGGCGCCGGAAGCGCCATTGACCCAGGAGCTCATCGGGGCGGATGGGGAAGTGGGGTGGCGACATGGCCCGGGCCTGGAGTTCCGTGGGGTCGCCTTCGGCGGGCAGGTGGACGTCGACCCCGAGCGTCCGGACGGTCGCCGGCGGCGAAGAAGGGCGTGCCGTGGGTGTGGTCCCAGTGGAGGTGGGTGAGCAACAGGGCGCCCCGGAAGGGCGCCCTGTCGAGTAGGGCGGTGACCCGACGCAGCCCGGTGCCGGCGTCGAGCACCAGGGTCGGCTCGGTGGCGCCGTCGTGGGCCAGGGCGAGGCCGGAGGTGTGCCCCCCGTAACGGACGAACTCCCCGCCCGGTGCGGGGGTCGAGCCCCGCACCCCGCAGACGTGGACCCTCACCGGGTCCCGGCCGGCGCCGGATGCTCCTCCCGCCGGTGCCCACCGGCCAGCTCGACGAGGGCGGAGCGTTCGATCTGGTCGGCCCGGGCCACCGCCAGGCGGCAGCGGGTGACGGCCACCAGGGTGGAGGTGCGTCGCCCGCCCTCGAGCAGGGCCCGCTCGCCGACCACGGCGCCGGGACCGAGCTCGACGAGGGCCTCGCCTTCCTTCTCCACCCGCACGACGCCGTCGAGCACGAGGTAGAGCTCGGTGCCCTCGTCGCCCTCCCGCAGGATCGTGGCGCCCGCCTTGACCGACTGGATGGACGGCTTCTCGCCGCCGCGCATGATCTCGGTCGACAGCTGCCGTTCCAGGGCCGTCTCCGCCGCGGTGACGAGGGCGGGGCTGTCCTCGTCGCCCCAGGGGCTGTGCCTGCCGAACGCCTTGCGGTACCAGTCCTTGAAATCGGTGAGGCCGGTCTTGGCCGCCAGGGCGGCGTCGGATCCGTAGACCCAGTGCCGGGGGAAGGGCGACGCGCCCGCCACCTCGAACTCGCAGCGCCCGTCGGCGTGGAGGGTCATGGCCAGCGTCGACCACACCAGCGGCGCCTTCCACTGCACGAACGGCGCCCGCCGCACCCGCCGGGGGGCGGGCAGGCCGGTGCGTCCCCCGGCCGTCTGGAGGAAGCGGACCCAGCCCTCCCCGATCACGGGCTCGGACCGGAGCACGGGCATGGCGAAGGCCTGGAAGGTGCGGCTGCCCGAGCGGCCGGGGAGGACGGTGGTGGAGCCCATGAGCACCCCGCCCGAGTAGCCGGCATCCACGATCGTGCCGGCGGCGTCGACGTCGACCCAAGCCCGGAGCTGGTTGGCGAAGCGGAACCGGTCGGCCGCCTGCAGGGCCTCGAGGTCGTCGAGGCGGTCGGGCGGCGGGTCGTCGTAGTGGGTGAACCCGAACTCGAAGGGGAGCTTCATCATCCCGCCGATCGCCTCCGACGGGATCCACGACAGGGACACCACCTGGTGCTCGATTCTCATCGCCCGACCTCCTCGTCTTGGTCTCTTGCTTTCGACCGTACGCCGGGGTAGGGGCCCTGAGGCAGGGCGCAGGCTGGGGTCGCACGGTGGTGCTGGCACCACCGACCCCGCCCCTGGGCGTAAATCTGTCCCCCTTTCGACCGCCGTGCTCCTCACGATCCGGGGATCGTGGCCGATCCTTCAGGACGGTGGTCGATCCTTCACTGGGAGGGTCCTCCCTGTCGGCAGGGTGGATGCCCTCGAGGTCGGCCCATGCCATGCGAGAAGGCGCAAATCGATTGCCGGGTGGTGCTGGCACCACCAGCGGGTCGCATGGTCGCTCCCTGTCCGGAGGCCCGGGCATCTGGCGAGATGGAACCACGCCAACCACAAAGGAGCCGGCGGCTCCCAGGGAGGACGGCATGACCCAGAGCGGCGCAGTGACGACGGCGACGATCACGGTGTTCCTGGCCGACGACAACCTCATCGTCCGGGCCGGGGTGCGGGCGCTGCTCCAGCGCCACGCCGACCTCGAGATCGTCGGCGAGGCGGCCGACTACGCCGAGCTGGTGGCCGGTGCCGAGGCGGCCGCCCCCCACGTGCTCGTCACCGACATCCGCATGCCGCCCACCTTCCAGCGGGAGGGGATCGAGGCGGCCCAGCAGCTGCGCAAGCGCCACCCCGGAACCGGCGTGGTGGTGCTCTCCCAGTTCGACGACCCGGAGTACGCCGTGGCGCTGCTGTCCGAGGGGTCGGCCGGATACGGCTACCTCCTCAAGGACCGCCTGGCCGAGGGGGACCAACTGGTCGACGCCATCCGGGCCGTGGCCACCGGCGGCACCGCCCTCGACCCGGTGATCATCGACGCGCTCGTGCGGCCCGTCACCGGCGACGGCGACCTCACCCCCGGCGAGGAGGAGCTCCTCACCCAGGTGGCCGGGGGCCGCCCCATCAAGGCCATCGCCGTGGCCCGGCGGACCACCCCGGAGGCGGTGTCGGGTGACGTCGAGGAACTGTTCCTCAAGATCGCCCGGGGCGCCTCGGCGGGGACGTCCAGCTCGCTGCGGCGGCTGCGCCTGCTGCACCAGTCCATCGTCGAGCGGGAGGAGCAGGGCGAGACCCTCTCCCGGCTGCTGCCGGGGGGACTGGCCGAGAAGCTGCGGACCGATGGGCGCCAGATCGGCGAGACCGAGAAGGTCGAGGTCACCGTGCTCATGTCCGACGTCCGGGGTTACTCGGGCATCGCCGAGAAGGCGGATCCGAGCGAGCTGGCGGCCCAGCTCAACGAGCACCGGGCGGCCATGAACGACCAGGTGCTGGCCAATGGCGGCACCGTGATGCAGTTCGTGGGCGACGCCGTGATGGCCGTCTTCGGCGCTCCCTTCGCCCAGCCCGACCACGCCGAGCGGGCCCTGGCTGCGGCGCTGGCCATGCACGCCGCCCAGGCCGAGGTGGACTGGCGCTGGGCGCAGCGGGGCCTGCCCCCCTTCCTGCTCGGCATCGGCCTGTCCAGCGGGGTGGCGGCGGCGGCGCTGCTCGGCTCCGCGGAGCGTCTGGAGTACTCGCTGGTGGGCGACACGGTGAACATGGCGCAGCGTCTCCAGGAGCTCGCCCGGCCCGGCGGGCGCACCGCCCTCAGCGAGGCCACCTGGGACCTGCTGCCCGAGCGCCCCGAGGCGGTGCGGCTCGATCCGACCATGGTGAAGGGCAGGGAGACGCCGGTCGTGGCCTACGTCGTCGGCCCGTGAGCGACACAAGAGAACAGTCGAACATTCACAAGGAGGACGAGGTAATGGCGGATGACGTGCTGGTGGTGCGAGGCGTGCGCAAGACCTACGAGGCGGAACAGGCGCCGGTGCGGGCCCTGCGGGGCGCCGACCTCACCCTGGGCCGGGGCGAGTTCACCGCCGTGATGGGGCCGTCGGGCTGCGGCAAGTCGACCCTGCTCAACGTGGTGGCCGGCCTCGACCTGGCCGACGAGGGCTCGATCCTCCTGGCCGGCGAGGAGGTGACCGGCAGGAGCGAGGACGACCTGGCCCGCATGCGGCGTCGCCACATCGGGATCGTGTTCCAGTTCTTCAACCTCCTCGAGGGCATGACCGTCCTCGAGAATGTGGCCCTGCCCGCCATCGTGGCCGGTACCCGGCGCAAGCCGGCCGAGACCCGGGCCCGGGACCTCCTCGACCTGCTCGGCCTGTCCGACAAGGCGAAGGCGGCACCGGGGGTTCTCTCCGGTGGTCAGCGCCAGCGCCTGGCCATCGCCCGGGCGCTGGCCAACCAGCCCACCCTGCTGCTGGCCGACGAGCCCACCGGGGCGCTCGACTCCGAGGGCGGCCACGAGGTCCTGGAGCTGTTCCGCCGGCTGCACGCCGACGGCCAGACCATCCTCATGGTCACCCACAACCCGGAGGTGTCGGCGGGGGCACAGCGGATCGTCTCCATGCGCGACGGCCGGGTGGTCGACGACGGGCTGACGGTCAACGTCACCGGCGGCGAGAAGACCGGCGCCACGATCGTCGTCGGCGCGTAGCGAGCATGACCGGGGCGGCGGGAGCAGGCGCGGTGTGGTTCTGCGCCCGCCGCGCGCTCCGGCGGCGGATCGGCGCCACGGTGGTGCTGGCCGTGCTCGTCGGCGTGAGCGGCGCCGCCGTTCTCGGTACCTGGGCCGGCGCCCGGCGCACCGAGGGCGCTTTCCCCCGTTTCCTCGACGCCTCCCGGTACGCCGACGTGGTGGTGGGCGACGAAGCCCTCGGCCCCCTCGACGAACAAGCGATCGGACGGGCGCCCGGGGTGGTGGCCGTCGGGTCGGTGCGGGGCTACGGCCTGGCCGCGGTGGACGCGCGGGGCGAGCCCGACGTCGACGCCGGCTACGGCGCCCTGGTCCCCGACCGTGCCTTTCTCGACGCCTTTGTCGGCGGGGTCGTTGTGGCCGGTCGACTGCCCGATCCGGACCGCGCCGACGAGGTCGTCGTGTCGACCGACGTGCTGGAAGAGGAAGGTCTCCGGGTCGGGGATCGCATCCGCGGCTTCGCCTTCGCCTTCAACGCCCTGGAGACCGAGGGCGAGCAACGCCTGGCCGAACTGGCGGCCGAAGGCCGGGAGCCCACTCCTTCCGACGAAGTGGCCCTGTACCGCCAGATCGGCGAACCGGTCACCGCCACCATCACCGGTGTGATGCGCCTACCCGACGAGATCGTGGTCGGCCAGAACGAGGACCCTGAACCGATCCTCGGGGTGATCCTGACGCCGGCCTTCGCGGAGCGGACCCGCATCCCCCCCAGCTACGAGGCTGTACACGTCGACCTCGCCGACCCCGTCGGCGACGTGGCCGGGTTCCAACAGGCGGTCCGCGCCGCCCACCCCGACGCCTCCCTGTCCTTCGTGGCCCGTCGCGACCGGGAAACGGTGGTGGCCGTCGCCACCACGCCCTACGTCCAGTCGCTGCGCCTCTTCGCCGGCGTACTCGCCCTCACCGCCCTGCTCGTCCTCGGCCAGGCGCTGGCCCGCCAGGCGGCGGCCGACGGGGCCGACGGGGGCGCCCTCACCGCGCTCGGCCTGGGTCCCCGGGCGGTGGCCGGCGTGGCCATGGCCCGGGCCGCGTTCGCTGGTGCCACCGGCACCTTGGTGGCGGTGGGGGGAGCCTGGCTGGTGTCGAGCCGCTTCCCGGTCGGGCCGACCCGGCTGGCAGAGCCCCACCCGGGGCGGTCCGCCGACCTGCTGGTGCTGGCGGTTGGCGGCATGGCCCTCCTGGCCGCCACCCTGACGGCCGCCTTCGTCGGCGCCCGCCGGGCAAGGGCCGCGGGTACGTTGGTGCGGCGCCGTTCCAGCCGGGTGGCCGACCGTCTCGCCGGCGCCGGGGCGCCGCCGTCGGTCACCGTCGGGGTGCGCTTCGCCTTGGAGGGCGGATCGGTCGGCGGCGGATCGCTCGTCACCTTCCTGGGCGCCGGCGCGGCGGTCGTCGCCCTCACCGCCGCCGCCGTCTTCGGCGCCGGCCTCGACCGTCTCGTGCACGAGCCAGCGCGTTTCGGCTGGCGCTGGGACGCGCTGTTCGAGACTTATGAGGGCTTCATCGACGAGGCCCGGGTGGAGCGGCTGACCGGCGACGACCGCATCTCGGCGCTCGCCCTCGGCGCCCGCGCCAGCGCCACGCTGGCCGGCGTGCCCGTCCCCGCCTTCGGCTTCGACGTCCGTTCCGGCGGGCCGCCCCTCAGCCTCCGGGCCGGGTCGTTCCCGGTTGCCGCCGGGGAGGTGGCGCTGGGTCCCCGCACCTTGCGCCGCTTGGGGGTCAGCGTCGGTGACAGCGTCGACGCCCTCACCGCCCAGGGGGAGCACGTGCGCCTGCGCGTCGTGGGCGAGGCGCTGTTCCCGGCGCTGGCGCCCGAGGCCACGACCGCCCTGGCCGACGGCGCCGCCTTCACCTTCGCCGGGCTCGACGCCCTCTCGGGGGTCAAGCCCAGCTTCGCCCTCGTCGACCTCGCCCCGGGCGCGGCCCTGGCCGAGGTGGCCAGCGCCTACGACGGGGACGTTTTCGACGTGCTGCGGCTGCGTGTGCCGGGTGAGATCGTGAGCTACCAGCGGGTGCGACGCATCCCGCTGCTGCTGGCCGGGTTCCTCGCCCTCCTGGGGATCGGCGTGCTCGGACACACCCTGGTGACCGGGGTGCAACGGCAGCGCCGCACCCTGGCCGCGCTCAAGACCCTCGGGTTCGTCCGCCGCCAGGTGTCGGCCACCGTCGCCTGGCACGCCACCACCGTGGCCACCATCGCCCTGGCGGTGGGCGTGCCCCTCGGGGTGGCCGCCGGCCGCCTGGCCTGGCGGGCGTTCAGCGACGACCTCGGCGCCGGCGGGCCGCCCGTGACCCCGTTCGTATGGCTGGTGGCCGTCGTGGCCGGGGGCTACCTCCTGGCCAACCTGCTCGCCGCCGGGCCCGCCCGCCGGGCGCGGCGGATCCGTCCGGCCGTCGTCCTGCGGAGCGAGTGAGCACGGTCATGGGCAATGTCTCCTACCCCGCCCACACGTTGAGGCAGGCGTAGGTGCGCGCCTCCTGGTACTGGGCCCGGGCCATGTTGCGGCGCAACCTGCGCGGCGCGGCGCTGCTGGTCCTGCTGATGGCGGTGGGCGGAGGCGCCACGATGGCACTGGCCGCCGGGGCCCGGCGGACCGAGTCCTCGTTCCGGCGGCTGCTGGCCGTCAGCAACGAGCCGGACGCCTTCGTGTTCGCCGAGGACGAGGCCGGGGTGCGGCAGCTGGTGGCCTCGCCCCTGGTGGCTGACTCCATGGTCTTCGCCGGCGTGTCCCTCCACCCGGTGGGAGCGAAATGCGGGTCGGCGGCGACCGACTACTACCCGATGGCCCTGCCACTCGATGACGGCGACCCGTACCGGATGAGCCGGCCCCGGGTGCTCGCCGGCCGGTTGCCCCGGGCCGGGGCCGCCGGCGAGGTGGCCCTTCCCGCCAGCATCGCCGCCCGCCTCCACCTCGGCGTGGGTGACGAGCTCCGCATGTTCAATTTTGGCTCCGGCGCCGAATGCGTCGACGAGGCGACCTCCGCCCGCCAGCCGGCCCTGGCCCGGCTGCAGATCGTCGGCGTCATCCGCCATGCCTACGAATTGGGCGTGCAGGAAGGCGGCTTCGTCGCCACCATGTTGCCGTTCGCCTTCCGGGCCGAGCACACGGACGCCCCCACCGATTTTCCCTCCGCCGTGGTGCGCCTGAAGGACGGTCCCGCGGATTTCGCCGCCTTCGCCGCCGAGGCGGGGCGGGCCGGTGGTGGCGCAGAGGGGGGCGTCACCGGAGAGGGTGGTCCGCTGCAACCGGCGCTCGACATGGCCGCCTTCGGGTTGTGGGTGACGGCCTGGGTGGTGGCGCTGGCCACGCTGGTGGCGTTGGGGATCGCCCTGCTCCGCCAGGCCGGCGCCCTCAGTGGTGACTTGCGGGTCCTGGCCGCCCTGGGCCTCTCACGCCGGGGCGCCGTCGCCGGCGCCGCCGTGCCCGCCGGCTTGGCGGTGGTGCTGGGGGTGGCGGGCGCGGTGGCGGTGGCCGTCGCCGCTTCGCCCAGCCTTCCCATCGGCCTGGGCCGGCGAGCCGACCCCGACCTCGGCGTCCACGCCGACTGGGCCGTGCTCGGCGCCGGCGCCCTCGCCGCGCTGGGAGCCGGCCTGGTCCTGGCCGGGCTGACGGCCTGGCGGGCGGTCCGGGCGGCCGGGGAACCCGACCACGACAGCGGGCGGCGCCGGCCGTCCCGCCTCGTCAATGGTCTGAGCCGCTCGGGCACCCCGCCCTGGGCCACGATCGGAACCGGATACGCCCTGGGCCGGGGGCTGGGGGCGGGCACGAGGCGAGGAGCCCTGCCCGGCGCCGTCGTGGGTGTGACCGGCGTCCTGGCCGTCACGCTCTTCGGCCTGTCCCTCGACCGGACGCAGACCGACCCGGGGCGCTACGGCTGGGGCCAGTGGGACGGGGTGGTCAGCTCCGAGTCCAACGACGAGGACGCCACCGCCGAAGAGGATGCCGCCGAAGACGCCCGGCTCGATGCGCTGGTCCTCTCCGACCCGGCCGTGGCGGCGGTGAGCCTGGTCCGGTTCCGCACCGAGGTCGTCCTCGACGGGGAACCGGTGCTGGGCCTGGTCCTCTCGCCGCGGCGGGGCCGGGCGGGGCCCACCGTCCTGTCCGGACGCCTGCCCGAGGGTGGCGGCGAAATCGCCCTGGGTTCAGCCACCGCCGGGCACCTGGGCAAGCGCATCGGCGAGCGGATCGATGCCCGCGTCATCAGCGGCCGTGAGGGAGGCCCAGACGGCGAAGAGCCAGCCGGCGACGAGCCCGCCGGTGAACAGAACGCCAGTCCCCCGTCGGTCGTCAAAGTTGTGGGGATCGCCGCTTTCCCCGCCCTTGAGGACGGCCTGCCGCTCAGCGACGGGTTCGTGCTCTCGAACGACGAGTATGCCGGCCTCGGCGGCGGAGAAGTCTGCGGAGGGGAGTGCTTCGGCAAACTCGCCGTGGCCCTCGCCGACGGCGCCGACGGCGACGCCTTCGCCGCCCGCATCACCCGTCAGGGCGCGTTCGTGGCCCGGCCTCAACCGGGCGCCGAGATCGCCCGCCTCGACGAGGTGCAGTCCCTGCCCCGGATCCTCGCCCTCCTCC